>NZ_CP146516.1:300000-385000 GCF_037081835.1 Spirobacillus cienkowskii
AATAGAAAATAAATCAGTAAGTTGCACTTTATTCTCGGCATCCATTAACACAGCCTCGGTGTGATAGTGTTTGCTGTGTTTAAACAAGCTAAAATTTAATACATGAATGGCAATCGTTTTTTTAAGGGTATCGTAGTTTTCGCCTTGTTTTAATTGGGAGTAATATACTTTACTCCAATAATACAAACTTCTTTTAATATAATGGCCATGATTTTGCATTTGCATTTCAATGTTAATGAGATTGCCATCGGCAAGTTTTGCTAAGACATCGAGCCTAATTGCCTTATCGTCTTCGGTTTCTTTGTTGAGTTCTGGATTAATAAACGTGACGTCCACAATGGCTTTGCTTTGCTCTAAGTTTAAAACACTATTTACAAAACTCATAAAAATTTCGGGGTCACTGCCAAATAGCATTTTAAAAACAAAATCGTACTTTGGATCAACGAGTTCTATGTTATTCACAAAAAATCCTTCTTTGCGTTTCAAAAACTTCATGTCTTTGAAAGAAAGTTTTTTTTAACAAAAATTTAAAATAAAAAAAGAGGGAAAAGTTTGTGTTTAAAAATTTTTTGGGAGTGTTTTAAAATTGAGCAGTGGGTTGCTTCCAAAATACAGCTTCCATAAATTTCCTTAATCTATTTGAAAAATGAATTTTAAATTCTTTTATTATTATTGCTAGCCTCGACCATATTTGATTTGTTATCATCTTTTTCAATATTTTAGAACACTTCTTAATTTATTTGTAAAAAAATGATAAATTTAAGAAAATAAATCAATAATACAAATTTATTAATGTCAAAAAAATGTAAAACATTTTTCATATTTGGATTTTTATTATATAAAATATAATTAAATTTTAAAAAATTTTTATGCTTGCAAAGACTCTAAGTATTAGTGGAGATTAAAATGAGTCTCGGTGTTGATTTAGAAAATTTATATTATCGTAGCAAATCTAGAATTAAAGATTTTGGCGAAGTATTTACTCCAGAAAAATATGTTGAAGATATGCTAAATCTTTTATCAAAAGATACAAATGATCTTTGGTTTGATGAGGAAACCGTTTTTTTTGAACCGTGTTGTGGTCATGGCAACATCGTTATTTCAATTTACAAGCGGCGCCTAACCGCAATCTATAAAAAAGCTCTTTTTCAAGGTATTTGTGATGCCGCTTTTTATTCTGTAGCGAATTCTATTAATACTTTGTGGGCAATAGATATTGATTACAAAAATATAGAAAATTGTCGTTCTCGTGTACTTTCTGTAATTTTAGATTTTTTAAAAACACAATTGAAAGTTAATAATGACTTTGATCTTTTAGCAAGAAAGAAAGATTTTTTTGCTCATATTCTTTCTGCCATAAAATGGCATATTAGCGAAAATGAAACTTTATCAGCGTTAAGCAATCCGCAAGATGCAAAAGCCAATGCCAATTTAACCAAAGCAGGGGCTAAATGGTTTGTTCAAAATGGGCATCATCAACTCAATTTTAATTTAACATGGGCAGCATTTTTTCACAGTTGCCAAGTAAACAAAACAATACCTTTAGAATACCAAAGATCACTTCGCTTTATTGAGGCTATTTTTTCTGCAAAAATTCGCGGTTTTGAGGATTTTGAGTTTGCTAAGTCTGTTATTGAGATGACTAAAACTCAACAACCAGTTCGTAAATTAAGTGAGACTCTTCCTGCAGGAGCCTAGATGCCAGCTATTACAATAAAGCCCACAGCTCATGTTGTTGATGTACTTGGCAATGTTATTGGTCGAGATCAGCCTATTCTCCGTATGGAAAAAGCATTAGAAATGGTGTCGCTTCTTGGAAGTGAGGTATTTGAAGATCAAAATATCGTTTTTTTTGATCCATTTTGTAAAGCCGGTGAACTACTTTTAGCATGCGCATTTTATAGCTCTTGGGCGAAAGCCAAAAATAAACCTGACTTACTTGATATGAGCATGGTTTTTAATGAGATCTTTTTATCCAATCGGTATTTTGGCTTAGCTCCTGATGAACGGCATCATCGATTGAGTATTAGAACTTTCTTAGGCAATAAAAACTCCCATGACGAAAAATTTAATCACATCATTAGAGACGGTCATTACTTATCAGAAATTGATGGAAAATTAAATAAACAAAAGTTTGATAAGGAGTTCATTTCGATGATTGAATATATCAAGAAAAAAACAGGTAATAAAAAAATAATTGCCGTTGGAAATCCGCCTTATCAAGAGAATGACTCTGGTTTTGGTGGTAGTGCTTCAGCAATATATAACTTATTTGCTGAAGGATTAATGAATGAAAAGAATATATCTGAGCTTATGCTTGTTATACCGTCAAGATGGTTTTCGGCTGGTAAAGGAGTTCAGGAATTCAGAAATAGAATGATTAATTCAAAGGAAATTAAATCAATTTATCATTTTAAACAATCTAAAGAAATATTTCCGACAGTAGATATTTTAGGAGGAGTCTGTTTTCTTCATTGGCAGAGAAACTATGCAGGAGATACCACTTATATAGAAAAAGGAGTGCAGACTGTTGTTAATTTTTCAAAGTATGACATTGTACTGGACGATCCTTTAGGGTATCAAATTGTTGAAAAAATTTTAAGAATCTGGAATGGTCAGTTTGTAGGTGGTATCGCTTGGTCAAGAAAGCCGTTTGGTATTGCAACTGACTATTTCAAAAAAAATCATAAATTGGAGATAGGCGATAAGAACGCTGTACCTTGTTATTCTAAGAGAAGATCAATTCTTTATGTAAATAAAAATCATATAACTAAGAACTTAAATAAAATTAATGAATATAAAATAGTAGTTCCTGCTGCTTACGCTCCTGGTTCAAAAATGGGAGTTAGAAGAGTTACTTTGCCGAAACATCAGTATTTTATTATTCCTAAAGGCTATATTACAGCTGAAACATATACAGTAGTGGCAAGTTTTAAAACTGAGTTAGAAGCAGAAAATTTTTGTAATTATCTAAAAACTGATTTTTGCAGATATATGCTTGGATTAAGGAAATTAACTCAGCATATTCCCAAAGATTGTTGGAATTGGGTTCCCTTTTTAGGTGCAGATAAAGAATACTCTGAAGCTGAACTCTATAAGTTGTTCAAAATCACAAAAGAAGAACAAGCTCACATTAAAAAGAAAGTCCAGGAGTGGTCATAATGAGTACTGCTGACTTATTGTTGTTATACGCCTACACCACCGAGGTATATAAAACCAAAGGCTGGATTAAGGTTGGTCAAACTAAAATTGGTGAGGATAGAATTTGGAATCAGTTTGGCACTTCTAACCCTGAAAATCCTGAGTACCAAATGATTGGTTTTCTGCCTGAGGGTGTTCAAGATCATCATGTTCGTGCGCAGCTTCTTAAGAGGGGCTATAAGTCTATTAAAAATGCTCCTGGAAAAGAATGGGTTGAGGCGCAAAACAACCAAGTTGATTTATTTAAAGATGTTCGCAAAGCATATAACGAAGTTGTTTATAGAACGTCTCGCTCAGAACATTACAAACTTAGAAAAGAGCAAGAAGAAGCCATAGAAAAAGCTTGCAAATGGTTTAATAAAGAATACCCACCCGAAGTTATTGGAGCAGCAACCCATAAGAATCGATTTTTGATTAATGCTAAAATGAGGTTTGGCAAATGCTTTACCAGTATTCATTTGGCTAAAAAAATTAATGCTAGAAACACCTTAATAGTAACTTATAAACCCGATGTGATTGGCGAATGGATTGATACTGTTAATGAGCAAGTTGATTTTAAAGAATGGACTGGTATTCGTGCAAAACCAAAATCAGACAGACCTCTTGATCCAAGTTTAACAGAAAGCGGAGATTTTCCAAAAAACAGCGACTCAATAGTACTTTGTGTTTCTTTACAAGATTTGTGGATTGATGATGAAGGTAACACTAAAGCAAGGTTGCAAAAAATTCTAGAAATACATTGGGATTTAGTTATTTTTGATGAGGTTCATTACGGTAGTAGAACAGAACGAACTAAAAATATTTTAGAAAAATTAAAGTTTACCCATAGGTTAGATTTATCTGGTACGCCATTTAGACTTATTGAGCAAGATGATTTTTCTTCGCAACAAGTTTACACGTACAGTTATTTGGATGAACAAAAAAATAAAAAAGCAGAAATTGCTAATGACCCGTTAGAAACCGGAGAAAAAATTTATCGCCAATTACCCGATCTTAATATTTCTACAATTGAGATTACAGACGAAGACATTGCCGAGCAAAGAGACACTTTTAAAACTGATGATATTGATTTTTCATTAAATCGATTATTTGAAACAAATGAAGAAGGTCAATTTGTTTACGAGCAAGCCGTTGATCATTTTATTGATGGACTAACTATAGTGGGACATGAAGCAAGAGCAATTAGCATATTTGGACAACTTGCTATTCAGCTAGGATGTCCTCCTAAGCGGCATTCAGTTTGGTGGATAAGTCGGGTTGACTCAATTAAAGCTCTCATGAAAAAATTAGAAAAAAATCCTTATTTTTGTAACTTTATTTTAATTAATGCTTCGGGGAGCGATTCGCAAAAAAGTGATAACGATGAAAAAATTATAGCTAAAGAAAAATCTTCAGTTCAAAATGCTATTGCGAAAGCAAATACAGATCCAACAAAATTAGGTACAATTACGTTTACTTGTGGACGATTTTTAACTGGTGTGACAATTAAGGAGTGGGATAGCATTCTTATTTTAAATGATATTCAATCTGCTGAGTCTTATTATCAGGCAATTTTTAGAGTGCAGTCTACTTATATAAACGAAAAAACTAAGCAAATTTTAAAACCCAAAGCATGGGTATTTGATTTTGCAATTTCGCGCTGTCTTCAAGTGACTTATGATTGTGCTAGCAATATTGCAGATCAAATTGATCAGCAAGAAAGTTTTGATCAGAAGGTTGATATCAATAAAAATAATTTAGAAATAATAACAGAAGGGCTTTGTGATACATTAGATATTAAAAGGTTTTATGAGGGCAGTCTTGTATGCATACCTACGACAGCGCAGGATATATTTGAAGTTCTCAATCATGAAGGTTCTCGCATTGCGCTTGCGCGTAGAATTACATCAAATATTTTAGTGAACTTTGGTAAATTAAAACTTTTAGAAGAATTTCCCCATATACTCGAAATTCTTCTAAAAGTTAAAGGTTATAGAACTCAAGAAGTTGGCAGTATTACAGCCGAAGCGTTAGTGCAAATTGGTATAGACGCATCAATACTTGAAGACGTTAAAGCGGATCCTAATCTCACTCAAGAACAAAAAGAAAAAATTTTTGAAGATTTTTCTCAAAAGGATGAAGATAAAGACAGGCAATCAAGAAAAAAGTGGTATGCTACTCAAATTAAACGTCTTGCAATTTGTATGGCAGATTTTATTTATATGACTTATGAGCGAGAATATAATATTGATGATGTGATTCATACTAAATCTCCTGAATTCTTTGAAGTCATGACTGGAATTTCTAAGGACGACTTTACAGAGCTTTGTGATAAAGGGTTTATGAATCGCTTTGCATTAAATCGTATTGTTCGTGAGTTTAGAGATCAAGAAAATACCTCATTAGATCCAGAAATCTATATTTTAGAAAATCTTAAAAAAATGGTTTCTTAATTTTGATTGATAAAATATACAAAAATTTTGGGAATTTGTATATCAAGTAAACATAGACTAGAGGTTAATATAAATTGTTCTAAGAATTAAGGAAAATTTATGCATATTAAATTTATTGTAATAATGATTTTTTTAAAAAACTATGCATATTCTTCACAATGGTTTTGTAAAGAGGGAGCTTCAAAAAAAATTGAAGATACATATGAAGTATGTGGAATTGGCAGAGACAATGATGAAGATGTTGCAAGAAAAAATGCATTAAAAAATGCTTTTGAAGAATTTGACTTAATTTGTAATAAAGCTGATGATTGTAGAGGAAAATATAAAGAAATTAACCCATTAAGAAGTGATTGTGAAAAAAATAACGAAAATTATTTTACTTGTTATAGGTCTGTTTACATTACTATTGATAAGTTAAAAATTATCGATAATATTGTGAATAAATCTTCTAATGAAAATAATTATGAAGATTTAATAATTGATGTAAACAAAAAAGAAATTGAAAGAAATACTGCACCAAAATTAGAAGATCTTAAAAAAAGATCTGAAAAAATATATATTTATAAAAAAGATATTATTGAATTTGAATCAAATAATATTACACAATTTTTAGATATTAAAACAAAAGAACCTGTTTCTGGGATAGGATTGTCTCTATATAAAGAAGGTTTTATAGAAAAGATATTTCTTATAAAAAATGGTTTTATTAATGGGTTTTCTCGTTCATATTATGAAAATGGAAATATTATGGAAGAAAATTTATATAAAAATGGTTATGGAACAGTAACATTTTGGTATGAAAATGGAACTATTAAAGCAATAGGGGTAGCTCAAAACGGTGAATTGAATGGCGAGTTTAAATTATATTATGAAAATGGTGAAATAAATTGCATTGGAAATTTCACACAAGGTAAACTTAATGGAGGAAGAAAATGTTATTATGAGACTGGTGAATTAAAAAGTGAACATTTATTTAAAAATGGGATTCTTAATGGAGTTTATATGTTATATTATAAAGATGAAATATTAAAACAGAGAGGTAAGTATTGTAGCGGTGTTGTTTGTGGTGTATTGCAAGTATTTTATGATTCAGGCGAATTAAATACAGAATTTGAATATATTAAAGGAAAAAAAGAAGGAAAATCTACTTTTTATTTAAAAAATGGAAAAATTTGTGCAACAGCTATTTATAAAAACGATAAACTTATTTCTGGAAAAACTAGTACTGGTAGAAAACTTAATCGTGCAGAATTGGTGAATTGGGAAGTTGCAGGTAAAGTTAATTGTAATTGATATTAATTTTTTTAAGAGGTAAAAATTATGAGTTTTAAATTATTAAATTTAGTAGTTTTATTTTTATTTGCAATAAGCTGTAATACTCGTTTAATTGAACCGATTGAAAAAATTGAAAATGAAGAATTATTTGGAAAAAATGGTAATATGATTTGTGGTTCGCAAGGTTTAATATTAAATTCTTCAGAAATAGTATCAAATCAAAATAATGATATTTTAAATAAAGGTGATAATATAGATAAAAATACATCGAGATATTCATGCGGTAAAGCACAAAGTAAAAATGATTATTGTAAAATAAATATTTATAATAAAATGGATTTAGAAACTACTATAATTAATAGAAAACTAACAGATATAAATGCAGAAAGAAAAGCATTAGAAAAAAAATATTTCAGTATTCCTCCGCAACAAATTAACATATTTGATATGTTTGTAGAAGAAACAGATAGTGAAAAAACAGCAAAAATTATATCTAATGATTATAAAAAAAATAAAGAAAAATCTAAAATTGAAATTGATAAGTACAATAAAATTATAGATGAATTAAAAAATAAATTATCTGGTTGTTAGTTTCGGTGTTTTATACTAAAGCATTTTAATTTGGTGCTTGAAAGAAAAGTCCTTTTTTTCAAGATTCACAATAATACAAACCTCTTTTTTACATAATGTTTTTGGTAAGCGATTTGCATGACTACCATGGTCTAACGATAAAAGTAAAAACAACTCTGCTGCTGTTATCTGCATATGCTGTCTGGAGAAATTCGAGAATACACACTACTGTTTTGTTGATTTATCATAGTTCGCAGAAAAGCAATTTGCACTATGCACGGTATTGTAACCCAAAAGGCGGATCCAGCTACGTCTTTCAGTGACCACAGTGCTGTAAGCGTCCATCCAATTGGACCCACAGCTATGCCAATAGCGCGAGCTAATGCGGCATTTGCTACAATAACAGTAACTTTGTGCGCAACAAATCCGCTCATTTTTACACTAGTTTGAGCTGCAATAATAAGGGTTTGTTTGGAAAAATTTGTTGTTTTTATCCCAAGCTCGCTAGCAAGATCGATTAGGTCTTCTGGCGTCATTTTATCCATAGAGTCGGTAAGAATCTTTAGCAACAAATTCATTTCGATGCGTTCAATATTGGCGTGAGCATTGTAGTTGACACGCATGCTGTCGCAAACATCTATCAATATTTCTCTGTACAAAACACCCTCGCCACAACGAGCCCAAGTTGCAAAAGTATTTTCTCCAAAGCACTGAATTTCTGCAGCAATCAGCTCCCACTATCTTTCTTTATAAAAGGTCTTCCATAGACCTCGAATTTGGGCTGTTTCTCGGGACTTTTCATTTGTGTTCCGAGTTATGATCGTAATATCAAATCATTTGTACTGTGACGTGTGGAGGCACATCGATTGAAATTATAAAAAAATATATCGAAAACCAAAATAAACCAACTACAGAATTTCAAAGAAAAAAGAGTAAGGTTGTACAATGAAGATGGAGTGAAGGCTATAACGCAACGATAAAAAGCGTCGCTATAGCCAGGGTTCTTTTGACTTTATACAACAAAGTATTATTTTTTATAATATATTGATTTTACAACAAAAATAATCTTATTGCTATAATAATAAAAACATACATAACAGGTAATATTTTTATTGTAAATCCAAAAGAATCATATTATAGTATCAATTGATACTAATTTCTTCCGATAAGGATGTTTGGATGTGAATATTCAGAAAAGGCCTAGTATTAAGGAGCTCTCAAAAAAACTTAGAGAAGCAAAAGAAATTTTATTAATTAATGAAGGAATTTTTGCAGAACCCTCTAAAAATTTAGGAGAACTCAATAAGCTAGATATTGAAACTGAGGAGTTATGGCTTCTAATCCAAAAATTACTCACTGAAATCGAACCTAAAGACTACACGGGTACAAGGCCGCCTCAAAAGGCTTATGAGTATCAAATTCTTGGATCAGAACTATTCGCTTTTTCTTGGACAAGCAAATTGTATGGACGGAATATGTATTTAAAATTTGTGCTTAGAAATAACAATTTTTATCTTGTTTCTTTGCATGAAGATAAACCACCTAAAAAAAGGGGGATTTAAAATGGATTGTATTAACTGTTGCAACAAAAAATTTGATATAAAAAAAGTACGTATGGAAACACTTTTAAAAGAAGATCAATTAGAAGTAATTGCAGAAGCTTTTGTATGCACAAAATGTAGGCATGAAATGATGAATACAGAGCAAATGGCAAATTTTCGTGTGTTGGCTTCAGACACATATAGAAAAAAGCATGAACTTTTGACTTCAAATGAAATAGTTTCATTTAGAAAAAAAATGGCTATGACTCAAACTGAATTCGCAAAATACTTAGGTGTGGGTGAAGCGAGTGTCAAACGTTGGGAGAGTCATCACATACAAGATGAATCTCAAAACGAACTCATAAGACTCAAATGTGACGAATTATATGCGATTAAAAATATGTTAAATATAGAATGGAAAAGTGCGCCGTCAGATGAGTTTTCTGGTAATAGAAAGTTTAACATTAATACATTTACTCACCTAGTTTTGCATTTGCTTTCTGTGACAAAAAGTCCTATTTATTTGAACAAAGCTTTGTTCTACGTTGATTTTAAGAATTTTCAAAAATTCGGTAAAAGTGTTACAGGAGCTCGTTATGTTGCTCTTGATTATGGTCCATGTCCTGATCAATTTAAAGAAATTTATCGTTACCTTGAAGAGCATAAATTTATTTCTCGGAGTGGAAAGCACGATTTAAAGGCATTAAGGGATTCTGATTTATCTATTTTTGATGACAAAGAATTAGAAGTAATAAAAGATATTACTGAACGTTCAAAAAAAGATGGTGGTAAAGAAATTTTTGAATTGTCTCATAAAGAAATAGCTTTTACAGAAACAACAAAGTACATTGATTATATTAGTTACCTAAAATCATCAAGTTTACTTGTTTAAAATTTAGTTGATATCCAAAAAATCAAACTCAAGATAATTCTAATAATGCAAGTCAAAATTCGGTAATATTTTCTTCTTGTTTTTTATTTTTCGATCCTTTATTTCTCATGATCATCTATATCAAGTTGTTAACTATTTGGTATCTTTTATTTTTTAATGAAAGTAAAATAAAAATATGTCAAAATACTTTATCCAAACATTAAATAAAACTGGTTATGCGTTAAGCGAAGTACTTGACGAAATTTCTCAAAATTTTATTGAATCGTCTAAATCTTGCACTTTACCAGTTTTAGAAATTGGAGCAGCCTTTGGTGTAGTTAGTCTTGAATGCTTAAAACAAGGAGCTACTGTTATTGCAAATGATATAGATGAAAATCATTTAAAAATATTAAAAAATAATGCAAATATTAATAGCAATAAATTAATTTTGATGCCATGTGACTTTGAAGATATAAAGTTACTTGATAACTCAATTTCGTCTATTTTTTGTGCTCGTGTAATTCATTTTTTTGATCCTGATAAATTAATAAGATGTTTAAAATTAACATACAAATTATTAGAAAATCATGGTACCGCATACTTTACCGCTGAAACTCCGTTTTTAAAAAACTGGAATCATTTACACTTAGATTTTAAAAAAAGAATTGCACAAGGTGACATTTTTGCAGGTTACGTAAAAACAAAAAATTATATAAACTCAGGTGAAATATCTGACAACTTGCCAGAGTATATGCAGTTTTTTGATGATTATAATTTAAAAATTATTTTTGAAAAATGTGGTTTTATTGTAGAAAAAAGTTTTTTATTTGCGAGACCTTATTTTCCATTAGAAGTTCAGCTTGATGGAAGAGAAAGTGTGGGAATTATAGCGAGAAAAATTGTTAATTTTAAGGGCTAATTTTCCCACTCCTTACACAAATGCTCTGCTTGTTCTAAAATAAGTTCGATGGCTTTTTCGCTTTTATCTGGCGGATATCCTCTTGTTTTTAAAAGTCTTTTTACAGACATCCGAACCTTAGCCCTTGAGGTTGTTTTCATCATCCAATCCACATCGAGATTTGTTTTAATCGTATTTACAAGATCAATAGCGATTTTTTTTAAAATATCATCACCCAATATGTTTTTAGCAGTTCCGTGGTCACTGAGTGCATCATAAAACGCCAGTTCATCATCAGTCAAATTAAGATCTTTTCCTCGCTTATGAGCCTCTTTAATTTCTTTTGCCATTTTAATGAGATCTTCAATCACTTTGGCGGTTTCAATAGCTCGGTTTTTATAGTTTCTTAATGCATTTTCAAGCATTTCTGAAAAATGTCTTTCTTGTACTTTGTTTTTTTTCATCTTGGTTTTGAGTTCGCCTTGAATCAGTTTTTCTAGAAGTTCAATTGCCAAATTACGTTGAGGAAGATTTCTCACTTCTGCTAAAAATTCGTCCGAAAGCACAGAAATGTCGGGTTTTTTTAATCCAGCCGCAGAAAAAATATCAATCACCCCTTCTGAAGCCACTGACTTAGAAATAAGTTGTCTTAAAATATATTCTTTATCTTCAAGCCGTAATGCCGCATTGGGATTGTTTTTGTTTAATGCTCCATTCACGTTTTGAAAAAAAATGAGTTCTGTACGAATTTGCAAAGCCGATTCGTGCGGAGTTGCAAGAGCAAATGCTTTTGAGAGTTGATACACCGCGTCAGAAAATCGTTTTTTCCCGTCGGGTTGCGCTAAAATATGTTCAAGCGCAGATGGCAGCAATTTTAACACTTCTATTGAGTTGCCAAGCGCTTGTTTGTACTTAAACTTATACATAATCTGACAACAAAGTTCGTATTTTTCGAGCATGATGGCAACGGCTTCTTCTTTGTCGAGAAATGGTCTGCCTTGTCCGCCGCTTTCTGTATAGGTTTGCATGGTTTTGCGCAAAGAGTCTGCAATTCCAATATAATCAACAACAACTCCGCCTTTTTTACCCTCAAATATTCTATTAACTCGCGCAATGGCCTGCATCAAATTGTGCCCCTTCATGGGCTTATCAATATACATTGTGGTCATACAGGGCGCGTCAAAACCTGTAAGCCACATATCTCGCACAATAACAATTTGAAATGGTGAGTGTTCATCTCTAAAATGTTCTGCAAGTTCTTCTCGGCGTTTTTTGGTTCTGATATGTTGTTGCCATTCTTCTTTATCTGATGCCGCACCTGTCATAATTATTTTGATGACACCTTTTTCGTCATCTTGTGCGTGCCATTCTGGGCGGAGTTTTATAATTTCGTTATACATATCAATGCAAATACGGCGAGACATACAAACAAGCATTGCCTTGCCTTTTTTACCATCCTGTCGGCTCTCAAAATGAGAAATAAAATCTTTTGCCACTTCTTTAATTCTATTTTCAGAACTGACTAAGGCCTCAAGGTTAGCCCACTTTGATTTTATGCGTTCTTTTTCTGAGGGCTCATCGCTTTCTGTAATTTCTTCAAGCTCAGAGTCGAGATCGATGTTTTTATTTATTTCGAGTTTAATGAGCCTACTTTCATAATAAATAGGAACTGTGGATTTATCTTGGATTGAGCGTTCAATATCGTAAATAGAAATATAGTCACCAAATACTGCTCTGGTATCAGCATCAGTTTTTGAAATTGGGGTTCCTGTAAATCCAATAAAGCTTGCGTTAGGAAGAGCATTTCTTAAATGTATGGCAAATCCTTCTGTAAAACCATATTGGCTTCGATGAGCTTCATCGGCAACGATAATAATATTTTTGCGCTCAGAGAGTAACGGAAATTGTTCTCCCTTTTTTTCAGGAAAAAACTTTTGAATGGTTGTAAAGTAAATTCCCCCTGATGCAACTTTTAGAGCATTAACAAGATCGCCGCGGCTTTCGATTTGTTTTGGAGTTTGCCGCAAAATTTGAGTGACTCTAGAAAACTGTCCAAAAAGCTGATTATCGAGATCGTTTCTATCGGTTAAAATAATTATTGTTGGGTTTTGCAGTTCGTTTTGCACAACGGCCTTTCCAACATAAAATGCCATTGTAAGTGATTTGCCACTTCCTGTAGAATGCCAAACTGTTCCAATACGTTTATCGCCTTTAATTGCTTTAATAGTGTTGTTAATTGCAGCTCTCACCGCATTAAACTGATGGTATGCCGCAACAATTTTAATGGCGGCATCAGACTTTGGTTTTTGCTCAAACGCAACAAAGTAACGAACAAAATCAAGAAAACGCTCTTTATCAAATAATCCTCTAATGACAACCTCTAAACTTAAAAGATTGGTAGGAACGTCTTTTTCGGAATTGATTGTTCGCCAAACATGATAACGTTCTTGGTGAGCTGTTAAGGAGCCAACCATTGAGTGTAGGCCATCAGAAATCACATTGACGGCATTATAATTAAATAAAGATGAAATCTCATTTTTATAGGTTTGAATTTGATTATAAGCTTGCCACACATCGGTGCCAGGATCAGAAGGATTTTTTAATTCTATAACCGCTAAAGGAAGGCCATTTACAAAAATTACAATGTCTGGTCTTCGATTATTTTTATTTTCTATCACTGTAAATTGATTGATAGCGAGAAATTCGTTGTTTTCAGGATTTTTAAAATCAATAAGCCAAACTTTATCGGGTTTGTTACCTTGAACAGTTTGATATTCAACATCCACACCATCTGTGATGTATTGATGACAGCGTTTATTTTGCAACACGGGGTTTGTAATATCAAACAAAAGAATTTTACGAATCGCTTCGTCAATTCCATTTGCAGGAACTTTGGGGTTAAGTTCAAAAAGTTTATTTTTTAGTCTGTTTACTAAAATAACATCTGCAAAACTTTTTCGTTCCTCATTTTTTCCCTCTGGAGCGATATCTGGACCATAATATTTTGTATAACCAATTTCAATAAACCAATCTAAAGCCTGCAATTCGAGCGTGTCTTCGGTAACGGAGTCGGAGTTCATCATTGGTCTCCTTAAATTTATGAAATAAAATGGTTACACGTTTAATTTTTCCTCGTTTTTTGCGTATGCATAAATTTTTTGCTGAACTGGGATATGAGTTGTTGTTTCGTTGCTGGTAGGTGAAATTTCATTGTTACTTAAAGAAATTTCACCTGAAATGAGTTTGGGGAGGAGGAGATCTCTTAGTTTATTTAAATCTTCATTTTGATTGTCATTTAATGACTGCATTTTCCAAAGAGGATCTATCAATTTGTAGAAAATTGAGAATATATTCTTGTTTGGAATTAAAATTTTTAGTGTATTTAGGTTAGAAATAGTGATTTGTGGTTGAGCTGAGCCAGTTACTACAACTTTTGTATTTATGCTTTTTAAAAAATGTCTTAGGTAATGTCTTAAATTCTCATCTTTTGGAGTTATTGCTATTGAATTATTTGTAACAAAAGCTTCTTCTTTTGTTTCAAGTATATCACCAGAACCATTACCTCTACAAGTTATTAATATTGTTGGTTTTTTATATAAGCTTTTTGAATAATAACCAATAATTCTTGCGGCTCCATAAACAGGAAATCCATTTGTTTGAAGTTTACTGACAGAAAGATTTTTACCATATTCTAAATATGAAAATTCATTAATATTATCTAATTTCCACCCCTTCGGAATAGGACCAAGTTCAGAATCTTCAAAACTATCTGGAAAAAGAGCAACAGTTTCATCGTCCATGCCAAACGGGCGGCGGCCTTCGGCTTTTGCTCGCACAGGGCCAAAATCTATAAACCACTCTTTAAAAATTGCTTTCGCCATTGATTCAAGAGTTTCGTTCATTTGGTTGTTGAGAGCGATTTTGTCGTCTATTGGTTCAATGTAAGAAACTATTTTTAATTGCTGTTCAATATTTGGAAAACTAATTGGTAGATCTAGTTGTCCTGTTATTCCTAAATAAGCTCGTGTTGATCCTCCACCTGACCATTGCATAAGAATGTTTTGAAATTCTAAAGAGTCAAAATAATATTTTAAATATCTATTATCCAAAATATTTTTATTTTTAACCCTGTAATACGTAACTTGAGGGGTTAGCATTACAAAACTATTCTCATCAATATTTGAGACAATTGCAGTTCTGCCAATAGTTGCTTTATGAGTGAGAAGGACGTCCCCTAGTTTTGAAAACCCTTTTTGTAATTTATTAGCTCTTTCAATTGTAATTTTTTTACATTTAATGTAGTCTATCTTTCCTCCAACTAAATCTGAAGCCATTACAAAAGGAATTCCTTTTTCTACATATTCATCAGAAGCTGGATGATAGCTTCCATGATTTCCATCCATTGGTTTTTCTAATATTCTTTTTTCAACAAGTTCTCTAACCGTTAATGTGAAATGCATAAGTTATCCAAAAAATTTGAGGTTTTTTTCTATTTGTTTCATTAATACTCCTGAGTTTTTAAAATATTCAAAAATCATATTTTTTAAATTAATAATTTTCTCCTCAAACGACCCCTCATCATCAACAACATCCTCCGCCCCCACATATCTTCCAGGCGTAAGTACCCAGCCATTTTTTTCAATTTCATCTAAAGTAACAGATTTGCAAAATCCAGCTTTATCTTGGTACGTGCCGCACTCTTTTTCGCCTCTCCAGGCATGATAAAGTCTGCCAACTTCTTTTATTTCAGATTCAGTTAATTCTCGGTTTACTCTTGAGGTCATAATTCCCATTTTGCGGCAATCAATAAATAAAACTTTGCCAGATCTATTTTTTTGGTTGGGAGCGGTTTTTTTATTGCGTGAAATAAACCACAGTGATGCAGGAATTTGAGTGGAGTAAAAAAGTTGTCCAGGAAGAGAAATAATACAATCAATAATGTCGGCCTCGAGCATTTTTTTTCTAATTTCACCTTCGCTCGATTGATTAGAACTTAAACTTCCGTTTGCTAAAACAATGCCTGCAACTCCGTTTGGCGCAAGCCTATGCACCATATGCTGCAACCAAGCGTAGTTGGCGTTACCAGCCGAAGGCACTCCATACCGCCACCGTTGGTCGTCTTTCAGCATTTCTCCGCCCCAGTCACTAATATTAAAAGGCGGATTTGCTAAAATATAATCGGCTTTGAGATCGCGGTGTTGGTCGTTATGAAATGTGTCTGCGTTCATTTCACCCAGATCGCCTTCAAGCCCTCTGATGGCAAGATTCATTTTGCAAAGTTTCCAGGTGGTGGGGTTGGATTCTTGTCCATAAATAGAAAGTTGGCCTTTTTTACCGCCATGAGCATCTAAAAATTTAATAGATTGAACAAACATACCGCCTGAGCCACAACAAGGGTCATAAATTCGTCCTTTGAGTGGTTCAATCATTTCGACTAAAAGTTTTACAATACAACCTGGAGTATAAAATTGACCACCAAGCTTACCTTCAGCACTGGCAAACTTGCCTAAAAAATATTCGTAAACCCTGCCCAAGAGATCTTTTTGTTTACTTGTTTTGTCGCCAAGTTCAATTGATGAAATTAAGTCAACAAGCTCACCAAGCATTCTTTTATCTAAATCGGGGCGAGCATAATCTTTTTGCAACACACCTTTAAGAGTTCTGTTTTCTTTTTCTATAGCGTTCATGGCGTCATCAATTATTTTGCCAATTTCAGGTTTTTTTGCGTTATTTTTAATGTTGTCCCAGCGCGCATTTTTAGGTACCCAAAAAACATTTTTTTCTGAGTAGGCATCTTTTTCTTCTTCAAAGCCATCATCTTCTTTTAGGAGTTCGTTATATCGTTCAATAAAAGAATCAGAAACGTATTTTAAAAACACAAGGCCAAGAACAACATGTTTATAAACAGCGGCATCCATATGGGCTCTAAGTTTATCGGCGGTTTGCCAAAGTTTTTCTTCAAAGCCCAGGTTGGTTGTTGATTTATTTTCTTTAGGTTCTTTTGGTGTTTTTTTTATTTTTTGTTTTTCTTCTTTGGGTGTCTTTTTAATTTTTGGCATTTACATTTTCCCAGGTTTTTAAATCAATTTTTTGAGTGATTTTATTGCTACATTGCGAATCGTATAGAACATCTTGTTTTTGCAGAAAATAAATTATATTTTTTTAAAATTATTTTCAATAGATCGTAAAATAAATTTTATGGTGATATTATGTTGTAAAGTTAGATTGAGGGAGGGGTAAAAGTAATCTCAATTTTTTTATTGAATTTTAATAAATCAATTTTAATCTTTCTATAATGGAGTTTATCACCTCTTCTTGAAGATCAACCCGCATTTTTTTTGAAACAAGTTTTTGCACTTGAACAACCGCTTTGATATACTCTATTTGTTCTTCTAAAGTAAATCTATCCCAATTACTATTTCCTTTTAATCTGTTGTGGGATTTTAATAAAATTTGAATATTGTTTGGGTGATGTTTGCCAGGAGAATTTGGATTTAAAATTGCTTTTGCATGCTCGCACTCAAAATCCAAATTAAAAAAGTTTTTTAATTGAAAAATTATTGCTTCAAATTCTGCCATTCTATACTTTTCTTTTGTTCCCAGTTGCGCTTCATCAGATTTTATTTTTTGCGCTCGGGTAAAAGGTTCTAAGTCAGCTTCGAGTTCTCTTTTAAAATATGAGTCTTTGTCGGTTTCGGCTATTATTTTAACTCTTTTGGGACGCTCAGATTCATCAATTTCAATTTTGCCAGCATATCTTCCAGATACAACTGCAGAGCTTATTCTTGCAGCAATTTCTCTAATCCCCGTAGAAGGTTTTTTATGCTTTTTTGCCTCTTGATCGGCTTTTTTTAATATTTCAGGAAAAACCTCAGCCACCTTTAAGGCCCATTCAGAAACCGTTGCCCAGTTGTTCATCATGCGTAGGGCTTCAATATATTTTTCAGATATGAGCGTTTTATCTTTTTGGCTCATTGTTAATCCTCCAAAATTTTATTGCATGTTGTATCTAATTTTTATTAAAAATAAAATATTTTTTATTTATTTTTAAATTTTTAATTTTATTTTTTTATAATACAAATTTTTTAAATTATATTAAATAAAATAACAATTTTATAAATACAAATTTTTATATTAGACAAAAAAATAAAATAATTATAATATAATTAACTGTATTTTAGTTTATTTGAGTTAAAAAATAATTTTAAAATGGAAAAATATGAGATATAATATAATAAAAAAACCATTAAATTTTTTAGATAATAAAGCTGCTAAGTATTATTTTGAACATAAGAGAATAGCGCCCTCTTTTTTTCATTTAGCTGGATATTTACCTGAAGCCTCGAGTGTAAATGTTGATTTTTCTTCAGGATTGGATGGAGTTTTTACCAGAGAAGTGACTGAATGTGTCATAGTTGGATTAATTCATAAAAATAAATCAACTAAAAAAATAACTAGAATTACTATGATGCATCAATCGGGAGGATTGTCCTTTGAAGGTATTTTAAAAAATATTGATCATCTTATAATCAATAAAATATTTGATATATCAAATGAAATTTTAAAAATTTATATACTGATGACTAATGGTTCTACCCCTCAGTATAGGTTAATAGATAATATGGATGAAATATACTCAAGTCGATATAAAAATAGTTTTGAAAAAGAAATAGAGCTATACGAAAGTATTTTAACGGTTTCATATAATGGTTATTGTATATTGCGAGTTGATAATAATGAAATTATGGCTGCTGAATTTAATAAGGATTTTAATACAAATAGCTATTTTTTTCCAATTACTTGTTTACATAATAAAACTAGAAGATTTGATAACACAAGTGATTTATATGAATATTTAAAAACTGGTAAATACTGGATAAAAAAATCGAAAGATCTTTCAAATTGTATGATTTGTAATTCTCCATTTTTTTATGCTTCATTAAATGTCCTTTATAAAGCTCGTAATCATTGTAGAGTTTGTGGAATTATTGTTTGTAAAAATTGCATTAAGTTTAAAAATTTTCAAAAATCTATCTTTAAAAATAGTATCATTGAAAAAGAAAATAATTATAAAGTTTGTATTCGGCACTAAAAAATGATTTAGAAATAACCTAGCTTAAACGGCATTAAAGTTTTGTTATGAATAGGGCATCTTATTTTTGATAAAAATACTTATTGTAAATTTTCTTAACAGTTCCATCTTGCTTCATTTTTTTTAGCTGCTTGTTCAATTGATTGATGATTTTATCATCTGTATTAATATTAAATGCTGCATACAATTCAGTTTTATTAAATGTATAGAGTTCTTCAATACGACCTGCATTTGCCAATTTAACAATCCAAGGACCAAGTGCTGAACCTGATGCCCAGAGATCAATCCGTCCTGCTTGTAGTTTTAACGCATTTTGTTGATCATTTGTTGAAACATCTAAATTTTCGTTTCTAACAAATCCGTTTTTTTGTAAAAATTCGGTCACCGCATCTTCAGTATAAACTCCAATAGAATATTTTTTTGCATCATCAAGGCTATTGATTTTAATTTTAGATCCCTTTTTTGCAAAAAATACCCAATTATTGGAGATAATTGGGCCAACCCATTTAAATAAATTTTCTCTTTCCGGAGTTCTAGTAGTGGAGAATAGAGCGGTGTCAGATTTTTTTTGAGTGGTATTAAATCCTCTTGCCCAAGGTAATACTTCCAAAGTGTACTTAATTTTTTCTCTTTTCATTATTTCTTGCATAATTTCAGTTGAGATACCAACAATTTTATTGTCAATAATCATATTTAATGGTGGTCTATAATCTTCGGTAATTAAAGAAATTTTAGTTTGAGCTAGTGCAGAATTGAGTGAAAGTAACAAAAAAAGAATAAAAAGTAAAAATTTATTTGTCATAAATATCTCCTTGTATTGAGAAAATTAATTTTCCAAAATAGGTTTGCTCTGAAAACAGTAGATAGAATTAATAATAAACTTTTTTACATTCAAAATGCAAGGTAAAGTTAAGTTTTGAATATTTGAGATTACATTTTTCAGGATTATTCTTACTTTAAAATTAAAAAAGAGTGAACAAATCAATGTCCTTCAAAACAACGTAATTTCATCTTAAAACACTAAAACCAATGTTTGCTATAATTTTAGAAATTGGATTCGTTTAAAGCTTCAACGTATTTTTTAGACATGAGAAATTTAGTTTTTTTTGCTCATCTTCAATCTTCATAACTCTTAACCAACTTTATAGGTAATTTTTAATTTATTTTTAAATTTAATAAAATATATGATAATTAATAAGATATCATATATTTTATTAATTAAATTTTATTATATTAGACAAAAAAATTGAACACATTTATATTCTATATTTGTTTTATTGTATTATGTATTTATTGGATGATAAAAATGTCTGTTACTGTGTTTTCTTGGAATTATCATATTAAAAAAAATTTAGATTATCTTTGTAATAACAAAACACCTGGGCATTGTTCTTTAGAAATTACTGGAAATTATAGAGAAATTGAAACTATTAAAAAAAATTATATTAATAGTTGTAAAGAATATATAGAGGCAAATAAAATAATTGAAAATTATACAAATCAACCTCAAGATATTGATAGATTTATTTCAAAAAATTTGTCAGAAAATGAAAAAATTCAACATAGAATTAATGATTTAGAAGAATGTGTTGAAGAATATTGCCAAAATAAGAATTCAGGATTAATTAGGGCGGCGCTTAAAAATATTTCTTTTTCAACAATATTTGCCTATTTAAATCTTATAAAGTATCAAAAAATTTTCGATAAAAAAATAATTTTTTATACGTCACAAATAGGAAATGAGACGGTTTACCATATGTATTTTAGTGTTTTTCCAAAATCAAATTCATCAGAAATGGAAAAAAAATGATATAAATCGTCATTCTCCTGGGAGCAGCGTCTTAAGCAAATTAACAAATTTTATAGAAAATGGTGAAACAGAATATTACAAACCATGTTTTAAATCATTTTATCAAGACTCTGAGATAAATGCAAAAAATGTTGATATTACAAACCTGTTTTATGATATAAATCCTAATAATTTGCGTGAAATAAATTGCCCAAATCATGAATGCGAGGGTAAAAATAGTGATTTAATAAGAAGATCTGAAGGTATAAAATATTTTGAAGTCATAAATGGTAAATTAAGTGGAGTTATTATTAGTGCTAAAAGTTTAAATACTTATAAAAGTGCTTTTAGCTTTTTATTTAAAATAAAAACTACGAATTTTAGAAAAACTTTATTTGATTTTTATGATGAAAGTCAAAAAATAAATAAAAAAATATTATCAAATTTTTTAAAAAATAATGTGGGATATGCAACTAGTATAAAAAACGATTTGAGTAAATTTTTAAAAAATTTAGAAAAAAAATTATTTTTATGCACTGATCCAAATGCTGTTAAAATTTTACAAGAAAAAATAGTGTATGCAAAAAATTTATTAGAAAATTTAAAAAATGTTGAAGCTAAAATTGAAATATTTAATGAATTTGCAGGTATTCCCCCCTCTGAAATAGTCACGTTGCCTTCTAAAATATGTGATGGCTATGGTGCAGATGAAAACATTATTGTTGCAAAGTGGATGGAAATAATTAGTAATACAGGTTTTGATATTTTAACAACAAATTGTGCTTGGTCTGTTAAAACAGCTTTATTTCCATCTGTTAGAGAATATTATTCTGAAAGCAGTAAATTTCGATTGTATTCATGGTTACCAAAAGAGGTTGCTAAAATTTCTCGGGAGATTTTGAAAAATATTCTAAAAAAACATAGTGGTTTTATTTATATTAATTCTTATAGAGCTCCAAAAAAGAAGTTATATACAAAAAAGCAATTTTTAGATTTGTATATTAAAAATTGTTTTTCATTAAATATAAAATTCCAGTTAAATATGACTCCTATTTGCTTTAATAAAATTTTTCACCTATTAGAAAATTACGAATACGTGGCTAATTTTTATTTGTTGCAAAGATTAATTATTATTGAACAAATTAAGGAATTAATTTCAAAAAAATTCGATGAAAATTATGAAAAATCAATTTCTAAAGAAAAAAAAGAATTTTCAATATTACGAAATTTATATCAAACTCTTTTAGAAGAAGAGCAAGAAATTATGTTATTTATTATAACAAAAAATAAGTAATTCAGGGTTAAAATGAGAGTATAATAAAATATTCAATTATAATGACAATCAAATGCAATAGTCAGTGGCTTGCAAAAACCAGAGAAGAAAGAAACACATTTAATGAAAAATATATTATTCTATTAATAGAATAATATTCAAAAGATGTAAAAGTACGTTTTTTTGATGCGGAGTGTTTTTATGCTCGTGGGTCTGATTTTTTTATATTTGAATGCAAACACTTAAAAAATATTATTTCATGGTGGAAGAGTTGAGATATACAGAGCTATTTTCTAAAGAATTGCTTACTATAGTAGATATCATGATAGGAATAAAAAATGGCTATAAACCATTTGAATTTAAACAATAATAAAAAATAAATTCAAAACTTTAGTGTTATTGTGGGAAAAGCTCTATATGTGTTTCTGCGGTACGTCCAAAGTACAGTACGCGCTTGCCTAGAAATGATACAATGTAGCCAGCGCAACCCGCATTCATGACTTTTTCACAAAAGCTTTTGTATGTGTAGCCTTCAAGTTGTTGTTGTGCTTCTTTAATAGCGGATTGTAGAGCTGTGGTATCAAAAATTTTGGCAACAGATGCTTCATGCTTGGGAAGTGGCAAGTCAATACCATTGCCATTTGTTAAATAGTACGAAACACAATGTTGTAAATAGTCAACCCGATAACTTTCGAAACCATTTTCATTAAGAATTTTCAAGATTTCGGGAAAACTCATTTTGTTGTTATAAGCGCCATCTAAGCATTTTTGAGCCACTATTTTTAGTTTATTGTTCATTTATTTGTCTCTAATTTTTATTCAAGTTTTAAAATTTCAAAGCCTTATGTAGCGAACCGTTCGCCCTTAAAGGATCAAGAATGCGACCTTGTTTTGTTTAAATACAATAACTATAAGCAGCTATAAGTAAAACTTTTCGAATTCGTTTGAGCATAAAAAATTACTCAAATTCGCAATATAACGAATTTGAGTAATTTTTTAGTACTTAAGTTAAGATTGGTGGAGGTGCCGGGGATCGAACCCGGGTCCGGATAGGTATAACAATTGGCGCCACATGCTTCTTCTTTCATGGGTTCTCGCCTAAGAGCTGGGGAAAGACAACCTACTACTCAGGCCAGTTCGATTAATAGGTAAGCGAAACTACGAACAGAAGTTTGCGAGTACCCGCACGTAAATTAACGGCGAATTTGACTGCACGTGCTGCCGCACCCAAATCACCGGCTCTGTGCTTAATTAGGCAGCGAGAGCGAGTTTAGTGTTTTTGCCACTTCTGGCTGCTACAGCGTTTTAAAGAGGCACTGTAACCAACCCCTGCATGCTCCTTTTGCGCAACTCTCTCCGTCGAAACCAGTTCACCCCCAAAAATGTAAGGGTACTAAGGTATAAGGTTTAGCCTTATATCGAAGGACATGTGGTGTATGTTATTTTAAAAATAGCTTTAAGTCAATTTGTTTTTTATATAAATTAATTAAATAAAATTAGATCATTATTGATGTTAACAATAATAATTTTATTATCAAATAACTTTATTAATTTTGCTTCTTTAAATTTTTAAAATTTTGCAATAAAAAATTCTAACTTATATTCTAAATTTCTTAATTAAAATAACTTTTGATATTTTTTAAGGTTGATGTTTTTAGTGAAAAATAAAAATATTATTAAAAATAAATTGTCAATTATTTATAGGGTAAAAATGTGTTCAGATTTTTGACTCATAAAATTATGAACATTAATAGATTTATTTTATAAAAGTAGATCTATTTTTTCTAGTTATTAAGATTTAATAAGGGTTTTTATAAAAAATTTAATGTTCTTTCTATATATCAAATATTAAAACTTGTAATGTGCTCTTATTCACATAAAAAAGCGCTCTTGACTATTTACTTACTGCCCTAAATTTCGTTATAGTTACCAAGTTGGCTAAAAACTCTAATTAGGTTATTTAATAAACTGGAGTTTGTAGCGACTTTAAATTTTGTTTTTTTTGAACATGGAGAATATATCATGACTTTAAAAGTAGTTCCTCTTGTTGCATTATCTGCTATTTTACTTTCTGGTTGTACAGGTACTTGCGGTTCTAAAACTGATGCTCCTGCTGATGGCGCAGCACCAGCAGCTGATGCAGCAATGCCTTCAGCTCCTGCTGATGCTTCTGCAGCAATGCCAGCTCCACCTACAGAAGCTCCTGCACCAGCCGATGCGGCGCACGCTCCGGCAGATGCAGCAATGCCAGCTGATACAGCAGCGGCTCCAGCACAGGCGCCTGTTGCAAAATAATATATTCTCAATCTGAATTTTATTTTTAAACCCCTTTCTTAATTTTAAGAAAGGGGTTTTTTTATGCAAAAATTTTTAATCTATTGTCACTTTATTTTCTATCCAATTTCTTATTTGTGTTAACTCTTCGGCAAATTTTTCAGAAACTCTTAAATCAATAAAAGTTTTGAATAACTCATCAATCACATTTGTGAGCATATTTGCACTTTCTATGCGTTGCGCAATATGGACAGTAGAATCTGTTTCAGACATTGCAGGGAGTCGAACTGTGCGCAAAGTTAAATTTTCGCCAGATAATGTAAAAGTCCACTGTTTATCTGCATTTTGCAAAATAAATTTTGCTTCATGAACCAATTTACCTGTTTCTAATGCACTCCCGGCCTCATGGGCATAAGCTGGAGTGCCTCCTTTTAAACAGTTTTCTCTGACCGAGCCACTTGTGCTGCTTAATACTATTTTGTCATCAATATATAGATGAAACGTTCCAAACTTTCCTATATTTAGTTTGTGATTTTGGGTTTCACTTTTAAACCAAAGCCAGGTTAAAAATTCTTTTCCTAAAAAGTTTCTATTTGTTTGTAAAAATCTGAGTTGATCATGGGTAGACTCACTGAACATAGTTTAACAAGCTCCTTTAAGAAAATGCAAT
This sequence comes from Spirobacillus cienkowskii, assembly GCF_037081835.1. Lineage (GTDB taxonomy): Bacteria > Bdellovibrionota_B > Oligoflexia > Silvanigrellales > Silvanigrellaceae > Silvanigrella > Silvanigrella cienkowskii. Next base: position 324,887 of record NZ_CP146516.1, read on the forward strand.
TTTGCATTTTTTATAGATTTACTCTAATACTTGCTCAGATTGCGTGCAACGTGATTGGAAAGGATTTTATTTTATGAGTCTTGTCGACGAAATTTTTCAAGTAGCAAAAAAGTGTTCTGCACTTGCTGCGCAAATGTGTCTAGAATTTAAACATGGGGTTGACTCCCAGTCTCTTAAAAATGATAAATCTTGGGTTACTGAAGCAGATAAAAAAATAGAAGATAAATTACGTGAAATTATTTTAAAAAATTTTCCAAATCATTCTATTTTAGGAGAAGAAAACGGAGGCGCAATTGATGCAAATCCTGATGCTTTTACATGGATTTTAGATCCTATTGATGGAACTTTTAGTTTTGTGCATAACGTTCCTTTTTATTCATCTTTAATTGCGGTATTAAAAGGAAATACTCCAATTATTGGCATTGCCTCTTTGCCTGCAATGAACATCACTATGAGTGCGATGCGTGGCGGGGGTGTGTCTATTAATGATAAAAAATATGAAAGAAGTCGTTTAGTCGGGAGTCCAAATATTGAAATTGTTGCAACGGCAGATCCCTATAGATTTTATTTACAACAAAAAGATGATCTGATTAAAACATTGTATGGGGCTGGATTTAAAGCCAGAACTTACCCTGATGCTCTTGGTTACTATATGCTTTTGCAAGGCTCTGCGCGTGCATTTATTGATCCTAAGGTTGAAATTTGGGATGTTGCACCATTTCATGTCATTATGCCAGAAGCCGGATATGCAATTCATGACTGGAGCGGCAATAAAGATTTACAAAAGGGAACCAGCATTTGCTATCCTTTAAACAAAGACGGTTTACCTTTGCATTGTAAAGATGTGCTTGAGCTTGCATTGCGCTCTGCTTAGTATATTTGGTTTTCAAGGAGATCTTGCCATGAAAAAAGAATTTCATTATTGTTTTGTTACAATGATTTTAATTCTAATTTTCAGTGTGCAGGGTTGTATTGGACTTACGCACCATAATATTATTCTTGAAAGAAGTCAAAAAGCCCTTCCTGATTGGTTACAGCAAAATCAAAATATTGAGTTTTATGATAAGCAATTTGTCTATCTGATTTATAAAAAAACAAATGTGTATAATTTAAATTTGGGTATCAAACAGGCTCAAGCTGCAGCAATGTTGCAAACCCGTCTTTTGGTTATGGATAAAATTGAAAAAACTTTGTCCAAAAAACTTTCTCCCTCTTCTCTAAGTACGTATAAAGAACAAGACTCGCTCTTTAATGAGCTGGCTCTGGCGGTAGATAGAAATAGGAGCTCGTTAAAAATTCAGCCAGCTCTACCGCGCGAGGTCTACTGGGAGTATCACGAAAGAGATGCAGATAATGGCTCAGAACGATTTTATGTAATATGGGTTTTGCTTACAGTACCGAAAGTAGATTATGAGTCTGCGTTAACAACAACTGCATTGAGCCTCACAAAATCTAGCTATTCAGATATAGTAGATTTAGGTCAAAGCATTTTACAGCAAAAGAACTCTAGATAAATTTCTAGAGTTACAAATTATAAGGTGAGATATGGATAAAGCTTCAAAGTGGCTCGTCATTACAGAAAAACCATCTGTTGCAGCAGACCTTGCAAAAGCATTAGGTGGATTTGATAAAAAAGGCGATTACTACGAGTCACCTAAGTATTATATCACCTGGGCTGTGGGGCATTTGCTCGAGTTACTTGAGCCCGAAGAGCTTGATCCTAAATACAAAAGATGGCTGTTGCAAGATTTGCCAATATTGCCATCAGAGTTTCAATATAAACCTAAAAAAGGTCAAACAGAACGGTTAAATCAAATAAAAAGTTTAGCAAAAAAAGCAGATGTCTTTGGCATTATTAATGCGTGTGATGCTGGGCGAGAAGGCGAACTGATTTTCAGAGAAATTTATGATTACTGTCAACAGTCTAAACCGTGCAAAAGATTGTGGCTACAAAGTTTAACCCCCGACTCCATTCGTAGGGGTTTTGTTAATGCAAAGCCAGGAAACGATTACGATAATCTTGGTGATGCCGCGCGCTGCCGTGCAGAGAGCGACTGGCTTATTGGCATGAACGCAACAAGGGCTGTTACGAAGAGGTTAAAAACAAGAAATACCAAAGGAGTGTGGTCTGTTGGGCGAGTGCAAACTCCAACACTTGCGCTTATTGCAAAAAGAGAACTCGATCATTTAAAACATCGTCCCGAACCTTTTTTTACTTTAGAAGGGCGTTTTTCAACATCGTCGCATGAGTATTCTGGAGTCTGGTTTGATCAAAATTTTAAGAAAAATGCACACACTGATGATGATGAAACCATTTCGCACGAAAAAGAAGATCGTATTTTTTCTGAGCAACGGCTTAACGAATTATTAAAAGAGTTTGATAAATTTAAAGGTCAGTCTAATGCGTCAGAAGTTAGAAAAGAATCAAAAGAAATTGCACCACAATTGTTTGATTTAACGCTATTACAAAGAGAGGCCAATCGAAAATTAGGGATGTCTGCTTCTCGCACGCTGCAAGCAGCGCAGCGTCTTTATGAAAAATATAAATTGTTAACCTATCCTCGTACCGATTCTCGTTACTTACCAGAAGATTATGTTAATAATGTTAAAGATGTTATTAAAGAATATGCAGCAATTCCTACAGAATTCACCTCTGCATGTAAAAAAATATTAAAGTCAGGATTGCTTAATAAAGAACGTATTTTTAACAACAAATATGTTTCTGATCACTTTGCAATCATTCCTACTGGTCAATTGCCATCCGAAAAACTCGATGGAGATGATGCTCGTATTTACAGTCTTGTACTGAAAAGATTTTTAGCTGCATTTATGCCACATGCTGTGTGGGCAAAAGTTGAGCGTATAACAAAAGTTGGCTCGTTGCATTTTAGAACTCGCGTGCAAGATCTCCAAGAACCTGGTTGGCGTGAGGTTTATGGACTCGATTCCGAAGAAGAAAGCAAACTTCCTAAACTTAACGAAAAAAATCCCGAGGCCGTAACAAGTGTGGTTGCTGAAGATATTATTTCGCAAACCAATGCAACCAAGCCTCCTGCTCGTTTTACAGAAGCTAAGCTATTGTCTCTGATGGAGCATTGCGGAAAATCAGTGGTTGATGAAGAGCTTGCCGAAGTTTTAAAAGATAAAGGTATTGGCACTCCTGCAACGCGCGCCGAAATTATAGAAAACCTCATAGCAAAAGAATATGTAAGCCGTTATGGCAAAAGCTTAAGAGCAACTTCAAAAGGGATACGGTTGGTTGATGTGTTAAGCCGTATTCCTGTCGATATTTTATCAAAAGTAGATTTAACAGGTGAAATCGAATTCGACTTGCGCAGAATGGAAAAAGGCTTAAAAAAACGTTCTGAATTTATGCAAAATATGTTTGATTTTACGTCAACTATTGTAGATAAGGCGCGAAATTTTGAATATGATGCGATTTATAAAAATGATAGTCCGTTAGGTATTTGCCCGCTTTGTCAAAAAGGCAAAGTGTACGAAGGATTTTGGGGTTATAAATGTGAACGTTCTGGCAATAGCAAAGAAAAAAAAGAAGGAGAATGCAGTTACATTATTTGGAAAGAAAAAAGTCAACGTTATATTGATAGAAGCGTAGTCGAAGAAGTTCTTTCTAAAAAAATTGTCGGTCCATTTGAATTTAGCAACTCTAATGGCACCTCTCACTTTAGTGAATTTTTAACCATTTCTTCTACAAAAGGAATTATTTTTTGTGAGCCAGATGGAACACCGAAAGAGTCTGCCTCTGGGCTTGATGTGGTTGTCTTGCACCAAGAAGTTTTACCAGAAACTTTTTTAAAACTTCCTGGACTCGTTAAAGTGACTGAAACCTTTTACATGTGTGAATTTGGTTCAGCTGCAGCTCAAGAACAGACTCAAAACTCTGAAGATGCAAAGCCTAAACGCACACGCAAAAAAAAGCTTGAAAATGGTATTGATGCAGAAAGCGAGCAAACCAAGAAAAAGGCTGTAAAACCAAAAAAAGTAAAACGTATTATTTCAAGAATGCCACGGGTGCTTTGTGGACGAGAAATGAGTGTTGAAGATTATAAACTTTTTCTCTTAACTGGCTCAACCCCTCCAATTGCTGATTTTAAGTCAAAAAAAGGAAGGCCTTTTGCTGCAGCATTACACCTTAAAGATAACGGAAATTTTGAATTTAAGTTTGTGTCTCGTAAAGCTTTGCTTGGCGAAGATGCCTCCGCAACCCCTAAAAAAACTGCTAAAAAGTCGGGTAATAAGGCTAAAGTCGTAAAAAAATCAAAGAAAAAAGAAGCCCTCACTGACGAAGGAGTTACCTCATCTTCGTAAAGTGTTTTTGCGAAATACATTGAGGTATGCTTGACTTTTCTAAAGTATCATACTATTTGCTTGTTTCACGATTGTGGCAGGGTAGCTCAGGTGGTTAGAGCGGAGGTCTCATAATCCTCAGGTCGGTGGTTCAAGTCCACTCCTTGTCACCATTTTTTAAGTCCTTTCGTTGTATACAATTTCACTACATATCTTAATTTTGTAAATTTAAATAAAAAAAAGATGCTAAGTTTTATAGTTTTTTGGGAAAAGTTGGTTGATAGTATGTATCTTTTAACTCTTCACAAATTTTAATAATTTTGTGTAGTCTTTGTTATCTGCGCATCTTAACGCTTCGATATATTCTTTTCTTGTTGATTGACTTGTGTAACTCATTTTGCCCCAAGTAAATGGCGTTTGAGAATTGAGTTTTAAAAAGGTATCGCAGTAAAGCCTTGCATGACGTCCATTGCCATTCGAAAAAGGGTGAATAAAAACGAGCTTATGATGAAGTCTAACCGCAATTTCATCAATTGGATAAATATTGTTATCCTGCCAGTACCTAACGTTATCCAATAGCTTTTTTACCTCTAATGGCACATTTTGCCATTCGCCACCTATATTTTTATTGGAAAGCCTATATTTTCCGGCCCATTTCCACACTTCATCAAACATTTTTTTATGAAGTTTCAATAAAAAGGTGTCAGTTAAAAAATCTTTTTTCTTACAAGAAATAAGCCATATTTGTGCTTTTAAAATATTTTTTTGCTCAAATTCATTAAGTTCTGACAGATTTTGTAGGTGTTGAGGGATGAGTTGCTTGGATTCATTTCGATCGATTGGTGTTGCTCCATAAGGAAGGTTTTTATTAAATTCATTCATAACTTATCCCAAATTTTTCCACGCTTTTTAAAAAGTATTTCTTCAATTAGCTCTTCTAGTTGCCTTTTTTTCTCTTCTTCACTAATTGCTTGATCCTCTAAATTCATTGAGTGAGACACGCTATCAAGTATTTCTTTTGCATATTTCGTAGCTTGTTTTTTGATTGTGTTTTTTAAAGAACCAGCCTTCGGAACAAAGAAGTAAACAATATGGCAGTCTAATTGTTCCGCGGCTTTTTTAAGAGTTTCGAGGGTTATTTTTCCATCTTGTTCATTTTGTTCCATTTTACGAACGGCTGATGGAGAGATATCAAGCCTTTTGGATAATTGAGCAGAGTTCATGAACAGCGCCTCTCTAATGACTTTAATCCATCCACTTTGGGGGACAATAAGTAACTTCGAGTTTTTTTTAAGTATTTTTAATAACTTGTCTATATGTCTTTGAGTTAAACTGGATGTAAATCTTTCCATATATAAACCTATAGGTTAATTTTTTGCAAAAATAATAAACCTATAGGTTTACTATTTAATTAAATAATAAACCTATAGGTTTATATTTTCAAGAAAAAAATAAACCTATAGGTTTATTTTTTTTAGCGTGGTTTTTGTAATCTCTTATATAATCATGTGCTTAAGTTGGAACGATGCTTTTCTAATTATAAATGTCGACATTCCTAATATTTTGCAATTGTTTTATTTCTTTGCAAAAAAAGCTAGACTTGCTATGAGATTTGGTGCGTATAGGGGTTCATGAGTTGTTTTCATTAAATTACAATCCAGGAGGAGTTATGCAAAAACCGAGTCGGGTTAAGTTTTACTTGCTCAACGTCTTTGCAATGGTTTCTTTATTTTCTCCTTTACTGCCATGGATGTCTTATGGTGTTGGGTCAAAAACTGGTATAGACATAGCTATTCGCTCAACGTATATTATTGCGATTGCTTCTATTGGCCTTTTGCTTATTTCTTTTTTACTTTTTAAAACTACAACTATGAAAAAGTTTTTTTTAATTTTAGCTCTTATGTTTTCGGGCGTTATTTTTTCAATTTATTTGTATGAAATTGTAAGAATTGCTTATCAAACTACAATAGCAAATAGTTTGCCAGTAGAAATGTTTGGGGTTGTTTCATTATCGGCAAAAGAAATTCATATTGGGTATGGGTTATGGCTTGGTGTGGGCATTTCGTTTCTTTCGCTATTGCTTAATTTTATTGCAATGCGCGCAAAAGGCGATAAAACATGATTTATAAAAATGTGGAGAATGTTTTTGATTTGTACCCCGAAGCCATTGCTCACCCGGTAAATTGTATTGGTATTAGTCACGATCCTCTGTCAAAAAAAATAAAAAAAATATGGCCAGATTATTATAGAGAATATGTGCGCGCTTGTGTAAGAAAAAAACTTTTACCATATTGTACATATTATTATCCTATAAATTCACTATTTGGTACAGGTCATATTATTACAATGACAATTAGAAAAAATTGGCAAGAACGCTTACAGCAAGAAACAATGAGAATAACAATTGAGTCGCTCATTTCTCATTGCGCTGAAAACAAAATATTAAATATTGCAATGCCTATTATTGAGAATGTTCCACAGCGTTGGTTTGAAGCAGAATTAGAAAGATCTGCTTCAAAAATAGAAAAAAATACTTTAAAAGCTGTTTTGTTTTTTGAAAATTGCTAGAAAATTATACAAATTTTCTAGCAATAAATATGCTTAAATAAGTAAGTGAAATTCCTATAATAGGGCTTAAAATTATGTAGAGAATACTTTGAAAATAATGTTGATTTTCAAATAATTTGACTGCATCTAAACAATAAGAAGAAAAAGTAGTAAAACCGCCTAAAAAACCGACCATAACACCAATTTTAATATTATTTGATAATAAAAACTTTTCACTACTAATTACATAAAAAAGTCCTATAAAAATAGAGCCTAATAAATTAATAAAAAAAATATCTAAAGGAAAATTGAATTTAAAAATATTATGAAATTGCTGAGAAATGATATATCTAAATAAAATTCCAAATAAACCAAATGCAAGTACATAAAATAATTCCATTAAAAGTCTCCTTAGTCTCATAAATTAATTGAAATTATACAAATAATAATTAAAATTTCAAATTGTAAAATAGAGTTATTGCAAAATTATAAAAAAATATGTAAAATGTATCTTTTGAGAGTTTTTCAAAATTTTTTGGTTTTATTTAAATTTTTTGAACTGAGTATTTTATGAAAATTTATTTTATTATATTTTTTGGATTTATTTTTCAGTTAGTTTTATATTCATGTAAAACTGTTGGACCTGAAGCAGAAAAATATTCTTATATTAAAGTTCCTTGGAGTTCTATTAATTCAATTGAACAAAATAATGATAAAGTTTCATTAAAAAAATCAGTTGAAGATAATTTAAAATGGCTTAACAAAAAAAGGCCGGATTCTGTATTAAAGTATCAAGATTTTTATTTTTATGTAAAAGATTATATTTGTTCTAGTAAAAATTTTTTAAATGATCTTAATAATAATTTAACAATTAAAACTAGCTTAGAAAATAATTTTAATCTTTTTAAAGTAAAAATCACTTCAGAAAAGCCAATTATATTTACAGGATATTATATACCTTATGTACATGCGAGTTTAACACCTAGTGATAAGTTTCAAGTCCCTGTTTATAAAATGCCTAAAGATATGGTATTTGTAAATTTAGAAGATTTTAATTCAGAATTAAAAGATAAATTTATCAGAGGCCGTATAGAAAAAAATCGACTATTGCCTTACTGGAGTCGCGAAGAAATTGTTGATGACAAAGTGCTACATGATAAAGGACTAGAAATAGCTTGGCTACAAGATAAAGTTGATTTATTTTTTATTGAGATTCAAGGGTCTGGATTATTAACATTTCCTGATAATAGCAAAAAATTTATAAGATATTCCGGGCAAAATTGGCGAGAATATTATCCAATAGGAGCTGCTTTATTTAATGAAGGAAGGCTTAAAAAAAATGAAGTGTCTATGCAATCAATAAAACGTTGGCTCAAAGAAAATCCAGAAGAGCAAAGTAGAATTTTAAACACTAACAAATCTTTTGTATTTTTTAATTTAGAAAATGATGGTCCGTTTGGTAATATAAATGTAAAACTCACTCCTGAACGAAGTTTGGCTGCTGATCAAAAAGTTTTTCCAGCAGGAAGTTTAATGCTTGTTGATTTTGAAATGCCTAAAACATCAGAGCAAAGCAATAACCAACAATTTTCTCAATTGGCATTTGTGCAGGATACTGGGGGAGCGATTCGTGGTCCTACACGTATTGATGTGTTTTGGGGAGAAGGCGATACTGCAGGAAACATCGCGGGAGTCTCTAAACAGGAAGGATTGCTTTACGTAGTAGCTCCACGTTATAATTGTAATAAATCATTGATTTCCTATTATGGGTTCGATCCCTAATTTTTGAAAACGTCGTTTCCAATGTATTCTATTTTTTGTTAACTTTGTTTTAATTTCATCAATAGAGTATCCTCTACTTTTTTCTAAAAATAAATCATAAAAGTGATGGTTTTCTAAAGTCATGGTATTTTGTTTATAGTTTGAATATAAGATAATCTCTTTATTAAAATGATTTTTTCGCAGTAATTTTGAAAATCCGATGCTCATTATATTTCTGCTTTCGTATACAATATCAACAATAATAAAATCAAATTTATTAAAATTATTAATATTTTCATCAATAAACTCATCTGGATCTTTATATACAAAAACATTGCAGTTATACTCAAGTGATGATTTTAAAAGACTTAAATAAAATTCTTCATCATCAATAATTGCTATGTTGGTCATTATTTGTTTTCCTATTTATAAATTGGTAAATTAATAATAAATTCTGTGCCTTCATTTGGTATTATTTGACAGATTAAATCTCCTGAATGAGAATTAATAATTTTTTTACTTAAAACTAGGTCTAAATTAGAATTTCCTTTTGTTTTATTGCAATAAAATACATTAAATATTTTGTTAATCTCTGTAATTGGAACATAAAATTCATCGACTCCAATTGAGATAGATATATATTTTTGGTTTTCAATTATGGTGTTATTGGTGCGAATCCAAAAATTATTATTATTTAAATTTTTGAATTTATATAATAATATTTTACGAATTGCTTGGTTTATTTTAAAAATATCTCCTTTAAATTTATAGGTATGATTATATTTTGTATTTATTTTATAGATTGGAATATTTGAAGTGTGTGATAATTCGTGGAGTAGATTTTCTATAATGGGTTTCACTTCAAGTATTTTATGATCCAATTCGTCATTCACTCCAAGTTGAGTAAAATTCTCTAAAAGAACATCTACATGTTTTACTGTTTGATCGAGTTTATTTAGAACCATAGAATTGTATGACTCAATATCAAAATTAGGGTTTTTTGCGGCTGCAGGTTTATTTAAATACATTTTTAATAGGTTAAATGGTTTTCTGAACTCATGAGAAATATGGCTAGAAAGATCGTTTAAAGAAAACTCAATCTCAGTCAATTTTTTATCATTTTTTTCTAAAATGATTTTTTTATAAATCTTTAAATTATATAAAAGTATTATAATAAAAACTAATATTAATGCGAGTAAGAAATATAAATTGTATCGATAAAAAATATTTTCAAAAAAATTACACTGCATAGTCTTGTCTCTTAATACTTGAAATTGAGAATATAAAATTTTAACCTGAATTTATTAAATGAAACTCAGAGCTAGTAATCACGTTGTAAATAAATGTTTTGTAATTTTCTGTCAATTATAGTTTTTTATTAAAAAGCATTTTTATAAAATAAATCATTTTTAAAAAAAATTTATATTTTTAAAAATCGGATCAAGATAGTTTAGTATATTTTGGTAATCTAATAGAGTTGATGTTATGTATAAATACAAAAAAATTATTTAAAAAATTTTTAAATTTGTTTGCAATTAATATTTTTTGGTTTAATTATAGAAGTCTTAAGTTTGCACATAGAAGGAGTCTATGCTTGGCTAAAAAAAAGTACTTTAAAAATCCTAAAGAGCATTTAAAAAAATATTCAGAACTAGAATTTGAACCAGATTCTAATACTCAATTGCATGAAGAAGTAAAAAAACAGCTATCTCATTTTCTTATTAATTTTAGAGCCATGAACCGTCTTACGCAGGCTCAAATGGGCAAAAAACTAGGATACTCTCAGCAACAGTACAAAAGGGTAGAAGATGGTTACGAAGAGCGTATCTCAAACTCTGTCTTTTATATAAAAAAGTTTGCTGATTTGACTTCTGATAAAAAAGTGTCTGATTTTGTTTCTTACTTAATTAATGAGCCGCCTCATTTACGTTCTAGTAATTTATCAAATAACGAACAAATTTTGTTGTCTTGTTTTTCAAGAGTAGATAGAGAAGATCGTAGACTATTCATTGAAGCATTTTGTAAACATGAAGATGATTCTCGTTTTCCAAAACTGATTAAATTTTTAAGTTTGTTGCCGCATTTAAACTCCGAATTTTTAGATTTATTTACCTTAGTTCTTTTAGAGGCTAAAGCAAAAAAAGATTTTATTGATCTCGAAGATAAAAGCGAAATTTATAATCGTCTCCGTAAAAAGCATAAGCGTTCTTATAAAAGAAAAACAGAAGAACTTGTAAAAAATCACTAGTTCTTCTGTTTTTTATTTTTGACTATTTTTTACGACCTCAGTTACGTTACCATTTAACCTAATAGGAGAAATGCAATGATAAATAGAGAGCTCGAAAAATTTGATATTAAAAACCCTTTTAAGAGTCGTTACCATAACTATATTGGAGGCGACTGGGTGCCTCCAGCTCGAAATGAATACTTCGAAAACATTTGTCCAATTTTTGGTAAGGTTTTTACAGAAATTCCGAGATCTTCAAGCGATGATATTGAAATGGCATTAAATGCTGCACATGGAGTAAAAGAAGCTTGGGGTAAAGTTTCTGCGGTTGAACGATCACAAATTCTTATGAAAATTGCGGATCGCATGGAGAGTCATAGTCATTTGCTTGCAGTTGCCGAAACTATTGACAATGGCAAGCCTATTCGAGAAACACAAGCGGCAGACATTCCTTTAGCAATCGATCATTTTCGTTACTTTGCAAGCTGTATTCGTGCGCAGGAAGGAAGTATTTCTCAGGTTGATCAAGACACAGTTGCGTATCATTACCATGAGCCTTTAGGAGTCGTTGGTCAAATCATTCCATGGAACTTTCCAATCCTTATGGCAGTATGGAAAATTGCCCCTGCACTGGCAGCAGGAAATTGTGTGGTTTTAAAACCAGCAGAGCAAACTCCCGCATCAATTTTGATACTTATGGAGCTCATTCATGATTTATTGCCTGCAGGTGTTGTAAATATTGTCAATGGCTACGGGCCAGAAGCTGGGCATGCGTTGGCAACAAGTAAACGAATTTCTAAAATTGCATTTACTGGAGAAACTTCCACTGGCAAATTAATTATGCAAAATGCAGCACAAAACTTAATTCCTGTAACGCTAGAATTAGGCGGAAAATCACCAAACATCTTTTTTAAAGATGTAGCAGAAAAAAATGATGCCTTTTTGGATAAGGCAATAGAAGGTTTTGTAATGTTTGCTTTAAATCAAGGCGAGGTTTGCACATGCCCTTCTCGTGCATTGGTTCACGAGTCAATTTTTGATGAATTTATGAATAGGGCAATTAAAAAAGTTAAAGAAATTAAGCAGGGCAATCCCCTCGATCCAAGTACTATGATTGGTGCTCAGGTTTCTGCAGAGCAAGCAGAAAGAATTATGTCCTACATCGATATTGGCATTCACGAAGGAGCAAAGTTACTGACCGGAGGGCGTCGCAGTAAAATGCAAGGAGCTTTGGCAGAAGGCTATTATATTGAGCCAACTGTTTTTAAAGGCCATAATAGTATGCGAATTTTTCAAGAAGAAATTTTTGGCCCTGTTGTTTCTGTAACAACTTTTAAAAGTGAAGAAGATGCTATGCAGATTGCTAATGACACAAATTATGGATTGGGAGCGGGTATTTGGACTAGAAATATGGATACGGCATATAGGTTTGGTAAAGAAATTAAAGCAGGTCGCGTGTGGACGAATTGTTACCATCTTTATCCTGCTCATGCCGCTTTTGGTGGATACAAGCAATCAGGAATTGGTCGCGAAAATCATAAAATGATGCTAGAGCATTATCAAAATACAAAAAACGTGATTGTAAGTTTTAATAAAAATCCAATGGGTCTTTATTGATTACGTTAAAGTTTTTCTTTATATTATTTCTCATAATCTAATTATATTATTATTTTATGAGGAATTTTTTGTGGACAGCATTAAATTAAAAATATTTTCTTGTTGCATATTATTTTTATCTCCATTTTATTCATCTACAAATTATTTAAATATCAATTTTTTTTATACAGAATATATAAAAAGTAATAAAAATTTTATTTCTAATACAAACTTAGTAAAAATAAATAGAATAATTTATTTTTACTAAGTTTGTTAATTTTAATAAAAGGGAGAATTCGAGAAAATAAAATGACGGTATTAATCTTTTCAGTAATTATTTGGTTCTGTTATTTTATTGGTAGAAAAATTATTAATTTATTGTAATTATTAATTATAAAATTTGAAATATTTATTTAACCTTAAAGAGGGTTATTAACTATTGAATTAAATATTATCGTTATATGAGGATATTTTGTATGAATCATATTATATTAAAATTTTATGTATTATTTTTACTTTTTTTAATCCCTTTTTATGCAACTGCTAATATTACAAAAATAAATATTTGCGCAGATGATTTTAGGAAAAGTAAAGAACTTTCATTTTCTAAAACTGATTCAATAAATATTGAAATCTTGAAAGAATTTTCTAAAGTAATTTTAAAAAAAAATAAAATGGAAGTTAACATAACATTAATCCCTTTATTACGATGCTTAGATATGCTTAAAAAAGGAACCATGGATGCGATGATTAGATTGTCTTATACTGATGAACGTGCAAAATACCTTGATTATCCACCAGGATCTGGGCATGAAGAGGAGATGCCATGCTATTCAAATTACAAAGTAACCTGTTCTGGTTATGTTGTAATCACGCATGTACTAGAAAAATTTATATACTTAGGTAATTCAAATAACTTACCTACTCCTGTTAGAATTACAAGTGGCATTTCAATAGAAAATGATTTAAAAGAAATTTATAAAGAGAATCTTGAGGGTGGAAGAAGTTACTATGACAATATTAAAAAACTACTTCGAGACAAAAAAGGTTCTGTTATAGCTAGTTATGTATTTCCTATTGATTTAGTTCAATATCAAAAAATTTCACCAGAAATTAAAATTCACGAAAAATATTATGTTAAAAAATCATACTATATGCCATTTTCTAAAAAATCAAAGATCACAGAAAAAAATCGACTGGTTTTTTGGGAGAAAGTAAGTGAGTTTTACAATGATAATAATGCTACAAAAAAAATACTTGATAAGTATAAATAGAATGATTTTTTAATTATTTAAGCTGCTTTAATTTTTTTGAAATTATTATAACATTCTATTTGTTTATAATTTTTATTTAAAACAACACAATAAAAGTAAAAGAAAAATATAATTAAAGGTATGACTTTTACATTGTACGGCTCAAGGTAATTGATTTTAATTATTTTAGGTACTATGTCTGTAGAAGATAAAGACGTAACAAGCATTTTAAGCCAAAATACCCAACTTTTAAAAATTTGATATTCTTTATAATAAGCCAAATAAATAGATACCCCAAGTGCTCCAATTATAATTGTTGGACTTTCTGTTTTTTGGTTAAATATCACTATAAAAATAAGGCCAAGAATTAAAAGATCAATTTTTTCGTGTTCTAATAAATTATTTTTAAAATTGCTTAAGTAAATTTTTTTAAAAATAAGTATTGAAAATAAAATTAATCCAAAAACTTGATAATACATAGAGTGAATATTTAAATTTAAAAAATTATTAGATACTGCGATTAAAGACATGCCATAGCTACTGGTTTCTATTTTTAATAAATGAAAATAAGATAAAAATTGGCTAATAAAATAATCGTAACTAGAAATAGATATAATGCATAAAGATAATAAAATTAAGCTGAAAGAAGTATATAGTAAGAATTTAAATATTGTTTTAACATTTTTAAAAATTAAGTTGTACGCAACAAAAAAACCATAAATTTTAAATACAAGTAAAAATGAGCTCGCTGCTGAAAATAAAAAAAGTTTATTTTTTTCTAATAAATGATAACACATAACAAAAAGCGCAGCTAAGAGTGCATTTGATTGAAAATTATTTGCATTGTTAATAATTTCTGGAAGAATGATTGCAAGAACAATAACTTTTTTTCTCTCAGAAATTTTAAACATGGTTATGCTTTTAAATAACATGAGTGCATTAAATAAATTCCAAAGTATTGCCCCAATTTTTAAGTTAAATAATAAAAAAGGAAACATAATTAATGGAAAGAGTGGCGAATACTTATAAAGATCAAAATACTCGATATTGTAATGTACGTACAAATTCTGTTGTAGCAGAATATGTTTTAAAGAGTTTAAAAAAATGTAATAATTATTTGCAGAGTTATCGCTTACAAAAATTTTAATGAGACTTATAATTAAAATAACTAAAATGTATATTAGTAACATTTTTTTAATATTAAATTTTGAGAAAGTATCTTTTTTCATTAGTGAGCCTAATTTTTTTACCTTTTATTGATTGGTGGGTGAACGAGTGGTTCAAAGAACTGTATAGAGGTATATAATTTTAATAATAATTTCAATTTATTTTGAAATTATTATTAAAATATTAATATTATTGTTTTTTAATTATGAGTGTAAATAAATTATTTTGGCCTAATAAAAAAATCATCTTGATATCAAATAATAACAATATGATTTTTTTGGTTTTTAGATTTTAATAATGTAATTAACATAAGCATTTTTAGGGCGGGTTTCGTTGTCGCCTGCAGCAGAGGTGGAACCAGAAATTGAAAGGCCTGATAAATACCTTGAAAAATTAAATGAGTAGTTGGGTAAGCTGAAGCTCACTGAGTGTGAGTGGGAGCCTGCTGATTCTGTTTCACTTGGGAGTTTATATGGTGCGTTGTCAAAGTCTGTGCGTCCGCTTCCAATCATTCCTTGACCACCTGCGTGACTTTCAGAAAAAAAAGAATCTTGAAATTTATGACTATGGCTCCCACCAGTCGAAGTCCACGTACTAATATTTCTTTGATTGGGAGTTGCTTCGCCGCTCACACTTAAATTTGTCCCACCAGTCGATAAACTTCCTGAGCCATGACTATGGCTATTAAATGCGTCATTTTGAATAGAGCCAACATTGTTACCCGTATTCCCACCCATGTTCATGGCCATACGATTGGGTGCAGAAGGCTCAATAATATGCGCTCTTTCTCCAGCTACGCCGCGTAAAAATAATCCTCTGTAATCTGGCAAACGAAATGTTGCATTACCATCTCCAACGCCATGGGCGGTACCAATTGTATCAAATAATTCTTCATACATTTCACGTGACACTTCGCTGCCATCACACAGTAGCCAGCCATCTGGTACTTTGTTTTTATCGCCTGCAAACGCCACTACGGTTCCTGTAGGAATAGATGGATTTTGGCCTAGTCTATGTACTTCTGTTACAATGCTATTAAGTTTATCTTGCATTGCCATAAATTCTTGCAAATTAACAGGATCATTTGCGTGCGCATGCACACTTAGTAAGGATGCTGTGCTAATTAAATATGCAATTTTTTTTCTCATAAAATTTCCTTTAAAAAGTTACTAAAGGTAAAGTACCAATTAAGTAAACCAAAATTTGTTACAATAAATTAACTTATCTGTAAAGTTTAAAAAATAAATTTATTTAATTGACTATAATTTAAAAAATTACTACTAAATTTTATTAATTCTTGCATTTTTAAATTATTTGCAAGTTATTTATTTTTTTAAGAAAGAAATTTTTATGCTAAAAAATAAAGTAATTTTATTAAGTATTTTTGGTGGTTCTGTTTTGTTGCATAACTTTGCGTTACCTAGTGAAGTAACAGCACAGCGCAAAAAACGTAGTGTTGTAATGGATTATAATGATTCATTTTTGCAAATTGCAACAAGTCAAACAACGGTTTGCACAATAAAATCAAGTAACTTTGCGTTAGAGTGCTCATCTTTGTATCAAGATGGTTCTCGCTTCATTGCTCCGCACACTGCAATAAGTGGTGAATTTGTTTCTGTTGCGTTAAGTGCAAGTCATTTTTGCGCAATTGCAAAAAACTCCAATGCGTTACTCTGCTGGGGCAATAATAATTTTGGGCAATTAGGTATTGGCAATACAGTATCGCAAAATGTGCCAACGGCTGTTTCATCTCAACTTAAATTTATTCAAGTTGTAGCGGGTACACAAAATACTTATGCCATTTCTCAATCTGGCGAATTATTTGGGTGGGGGTATAATTCTAACGGCCAATTGCCTTCGCGTGATCTTAATGTAACAGAGCCTATTAAAATTCAGTTTCAAAATAATGCAACAAAGTTTTTTCAAGTTGCCGCAGGCAATAATTTTTATTGTGTACTTTCTCAAGAAAGTGAAATTGAGGGGGCTAAATTTGGCAATATTTATTGTGCAGGGGAAAATAAATTTGGCCAAGTTGGAGTAAAAGCTTCGCAAAAATTTGTAAAGCAGTTACAGAAAGTTGGAAATAAGCAATATCTCTCTGTTGCGGTGGGGCAAAATCATGCCTGTGCAGTAACAAAAGATAGCAAAGTAGAATGCTGGGGCGACAACACTTTTGGTCAAGTTGGAGTGAACCCACGCAATAAACATTATTTTCATAAGCCACAAAAATTATTAAGCTCTCAAGAAAACTTTAACAATTTAAAATTTAAAAATGTTGTTGCAACAAATTTTTCTACATGTGTTATTGATGAAAATAATAAATTGTATTGCTTTGGTGATAACACTTTTGGGCAACTTGGAGGTGAGCCTAAGTTTAACACAATACCCATTAATTTTTTAGGCAATCAAACACGCTACATTCAATTTGAGCCTCGTGCACCCTATTCAGAGTGGAACCAAAATGTTGCAATGGTAACTGGTAACGATAAAACAACTTGTTCTATTAATAATACAGATAGTTCTATATTGTGCTGGGGTTTTATAGATAAAAATAAATACCAAAATTTAAGCATGGGCACTGTTGCCAAATGCGGCATAAGTATTTATGGAGATCGTTTACTTTGTGACGGCAAGTTAGACAAGACAAATTCTATAGAAAGAAAACAGCATCTACCTTGGGTGTTGCCAACACAAACACCATGGGCAAGTAAAGAGTCTTATGAGCAAATTAGTATGAACTCTTATATTGCTTGTGGGGTAACAAAAGGCGCTGAGCAAAATTTAGCATGTTGGGATTACGAAGCCACAACCGATCGAAGTGATCTTTACGCTTTTCCTGAAACTACTTTTAAAGACAATTCTCCAATTGTTCCTTTTAAAGTAGAAAAAGTTGTGGTAGGTACAAAACATATTTGCTTAATAAGATCTTTTGATAATGCGTTGTTTTGCAGTGGTGATAACTCTTACGGGCAACTTGGTAATAGCAACTACAATAGTACAAATTTACTAAAAGAATTTGAAGAAGTTAAAATAAATAAAGTAAGTATTGTGAATGAAAACGAGCAAGAAACAAAAATTAAATTTAAAGATATTGCTTTAACGTTTAATACAACGTGCGCCCTTACAGAAGACAATGATGTGTATTGTTTTGGAAGCAATAATTTTGGGGAATTAGGGGTTAAAAAAGGTTTATTTAACTCTGTTTCAACTCCACAAAAAATTGAAAATTTTAAATTAGAAAATATTTATGGTGGGCTTAATCATTTTTGTGGGTTTGGAGTCACAAATCAAACATCTAAGCTATACTGTTGGGGCGATAACACCTTTGGCCAAACAACAAAATCATTTCGTAATAATAAGCCTGTAGAAATTGAAAACTCTGAAGAGTTTAAATTTGTATCAGTGGGAGATAATATTACATGTGCCCTAAATAATAACAATGAATTAGCATGTTTTGGTAGTAACGAAACGCAAATTATTTCTGAAAATCCAGAAATTTTGTATACGTCAGTTCCAATACCTGTAAAAAGTGAAACAAAATTTTTATCAATTACAGTTGGTAATACCGAAATTTGTGGAATAACTAAAGAAAACAACGCTTTAATGTGTTGGGGCGGCTTAAAGCAATAAGCCGCTTTTTAATTTAAATTAATATTTTTTTTGACAGGGAGGTCTTATAGTGTTTAAAAATAAAGCAAATATTTTGTTTTTAGTATTTGTTTACCCACTATCATCTTGTAATGTAAACCAGCCAGATTATTTTTATCAAGACTTAGAAACAAAACGTTACTCTTTTATGAGTGATCTTTCTGCAAATTCAGAATTTATTAAAGAAACAAGTTCAGAAATTAGTGCAAAAGATTATCTTAATAGGCAAAAATATTGTCCTTTAAGTAACTTAAATGGACAACAACACATCAATAGTATTGTAGATGCCTATACCAATACAAATTTACTCGATACAAGCACATCGCAAGATATACCTGCAATTGCAATACTCACTAAAACCAGAGAGCTAACATCTGCAAAAGCAAATTCTACAAACAATTTGCATCATTGCTATTATCCGGAATTGTATTTAGCCAATGCTTATGTGTTAAACATATTGCAAAGAGTTCCTTTTGCTCCTTTTAATCAAGAAATTATTTTGCTGAATCAGGGCAAAATTGATCCGAGCGAAGTTAAAAATTGGAATACAAATGAAATTATTAAAAATAGCCGTTTTGCAAAATTAAATGGAATCATTCGTTCTGCCAATATTGCCGAAAAAATTTCGGCAATGGACGAAACACGACTCTCAACAATTCCTAGATTTTATGCCAATAAAGAAAACAATAAAGTTTACTTATTTGGCTTTCAAGAGCAGCTTAGCAAAGAGTCTTACTATAAACATATTAATTCTTTAGCAAATGCGCTTTCTGCCATAGGCTATTTTGAACGTGCAATGTATCGTTGGAAAGGTGTGTATACGGCCGAAGAGCTGAATATGCAATCTTCTCTTCCTAATGATAGCTTGCAAGAAGTGTACTTAGATTCTTTAGAAACCCTTGGCAATGCATATAGCAATAAAGAATCTAGCGATATAAAATTGAGCGTTAAAAATATTATTGCTTACGATTTTATTAAGGCGCACGAAAAATCAAGAAATGCTTTAACAAATAAATTTTGCAGTACCAACTCGGATTTTGATAAAATTCCTGCGCACGAATTAAATTTGTGTAGCGAAATGAAAAAAATTCAAAACCGCGCTTTTAATCTTGATATTAAAAATATGTTTTGTACAAGTGGCAAAAAGTTTGAACAGCCAAAAAATCCTGATGAGGTTATATTTAATTTAAATTGGGATGCAATAGAGTGCGAAAAATTATTAAACGAAAATCCAGAACTAGAAAATTCTTATTTAGATTCTAGCGGGTATTCGTACTACGATATTTATCCTGGCTATTTAAATTCTATTAAATTTACAGAATCTATTAAAAATACCGAAGAAAAAATTGAAAATGTTAAATCAAAAATTTCTTTATTTAACATTCTTAAAACCCAAGAGTATAAAAATAAAGGAGTCGAATTATTAGATAGCATTGCAGCATTACAAGATAACTTAATAGTTTCTAAGCTAAGTCATAATAAATCTGCCGAAGAACTTGCTTATTATACTTTTCAAAAAGAAACTGCAAAATTAATTTTAGAAAGTGCAAAAATTGATATTCAAGAAAACGCAATCGAAGAAAAAAATAAATTTACAACTTATGTTAATAATTTAAGTGTAATAAATTCTCTAAATTCATTAAAGCATACTTTAGAAAACTATTCTTCTAATAAACACGAAAATTTAAATGAGTACAAAAAAATTCTTTGTGGCGATAATGATGCATCATGCTCTACAACTGGTGCGGTGGGTGAAATTAGCAAACTATATCGCCAAAGAGAAATTGCAGTTGTAAATAATTGGAAAAATGAATGTTCTCGTATTGTTCGTGATCGCAACAATATTGCTCGATTATTAGGTAATAATGGTTGTGATTTGGCTGTGCTCACTAAAGGAACAACTCTTGATAAAGAGTTAAAAGAAAATATTTCTATAGTTGTTGCAAATTTAAAAGAAAATAAGCAATACAATTCTGCTGCTTGCCAAGGGGCTGCAATTTCTGAGGTAATGGCAAATCAAACCAGCACAAAATTAAAAGAGCTGTTAGATTTGCAAACGCCAGCAACCTCCGAAAAAGATGAAAAGTCAAATAATGATGCAAGAGATAAATATTTTAAAGAATTAGAAGATAAACTAAATAAATTTAAGTATGAATCAAGTGTAATTTCAAAAAATGAGTCAGAATACAGTGAAAATGCTGGTCTAAAATCTAAAGGAACTTCTACCTCAACAATAACTTCAACCAATAGTTCTGATGCAGTGCTAAAATCAGAGTTTAATTTTGCCAGAACAATTGCAGAAGCAAATTCTTATTTAATGAGTTATAATAATGCCATTCATTTAACTTCAGGTAATTTAGAGTTACTTTCAGAACCTCAAAAATATTGCGAAAATTTATATGTGTCATTTTTAAATAAAGACGGCTCAGATAAACCAGCTTTAGTTTCAATATTAGATAGTAAAATTGATATTCAAAAATCTGAGCTACAAAAATTGCAAATATTGCGCTCAATCGATCAAGATGTCACTGATTTAAATTTAGTTACAACAGAAAAACTTACAAATATAGATCATCAAATCAAAAGCCTTGAGTTATCTAATAAAAACATAGAAAATATTTTAGGGATCTCTATTGCAACAAGAAAAAATATTTTAGGTAACGTAAATTCAGAATTTAGCTTTAATCTTGTAGATAGTTTGTATGATTCATACAAAGAAAAATTAAGATACTTGCCTTTAAAAAATTCTATTAATAAAAAAACATCTCAAGAAAGTGTACTAAAATCTGCAGAAATAAATGAAAGTGTTGCAAAGAAAAGTGTAGAAATTGCAAAAAAACAAGTTGAAAATTTACAAAATTCAATTGAAAAAGCGAAACTAAGAGTTGCCGCGCATAATAATGAATACTTTTTATTTACCGCAATTTCTCCTAAAATAGGTAGCTTTGCTGATGAATTGTGGCGTGTTGATCATGTAGGTGATTTAGCAAAACAAATTGTTAAAATTGCAACTATAAACATAATGCACACTTCGTCAGATAAAAGAAATTTAATGTTCGATAAAAATGAGTTTAAAAATTTAGTCACTCTTGTTTCTAACGTTAAGTATTATTGTAGTTACTTATCATCTTTTGAAGATGCGCAATTTTGTTTAAAAGAAATTATTAATTTAAACGAAGCAATATCTTTAAAAAACGATGTTAAAAAAGCTCAAATAGATGAAGATTTTGCTATTAAAATTTATTCTAAAGATCTCAGAAAGCATAAAAAACGTTTTGTAAGCCCAGAGGAGCAACGTAGCGACGATGAATTACTAGCAAAACTCAATGCATCAGGTGTAATAGATATTAATTTAACTGAAGATTACTTTAAGTGGAAAAAACCTTTACTCAGAGAATTTTCTGAAAGCTTTTATAAAGCAAAAATTATTGGAATTAGCGCTGTAATTTATAAAAATGGTGCCTATGAAAGTGAGTTTGTGCATAGCCCTTTTGATGATTGGAATAATATTGCTTATTTATTACACCAAGGCTTTCAAGATCCTTCATCAATTACGGGTTGTTCTGCAAAATATGAAAACTATGCATCCCGTTTATATCATAATTATTTAGCAGAAGTAATGAGTAGTAATATATCTCAAGAATACGAAAAATTTGGTAAACATTATCCAAAACTATTTTCACTAAACAGCCTGTTAAGTTATATGTGCAATAGAACAGAAATTATAAATTCTGCCGCAGTGAGTAACGAAAATTCATTAATCTATTTTACAGATACCAACGATCTAACGCAGCCAATCACTATTTTTGCTGATAAATCTACTGATTCAAAAATATTTCAGTACAAAGTAAGCTCAATGGGTTGGGTAGAAGAACTGCAAAATGATCCCTCTGCAAGGCCATCAGAAAGTGATGGTTATTGGCAGCCATTAACAGGCTTTATTGGTGATCTTGAAAATAGAACAACAGGTTCAGCAAAATATGTTACTCAAATTAAAAGTTGTATTAATGTAATGAATTTTGATACTGAAAGTTGTGCAATACCTAAAAAATCCGTTTACAAATCATTTTCTGGTTTTCCTCTACTTGGTAATTATAAATTTGTTTATGCACAGCATGCAAAAGATTTATACATAAGCAGCTTTAATGAAGACCCTTCTGAAGGCAGCTTTATCGATGGCATAGAACTCAATTTCATTGTTTCTAAATAATTAAATTTTAACAGTTGGTGTTAAAAACTATACCAGCTGTTACCTATTTTATAGGAATCAATATGCTTAATTTTAAATTAAAAATAAAATCTTTGCTTATATTATTTACAACGTTATTTTATTTTTCAGAAACTTTGGCTGCAGTATTTAATTCTCCAGTTATTAATAGACCCAAAGCACCAGGAAAAATTGGGTCTCGCGAACTCGATTGGATAGCCACAGATACAGGAGCATTGCATTACAATGTTCCTATTTTAGTGCCTAATTTAAGACAATTAAATATTGACTTGGCCGTTAAATACACCCCGCAAAACTCTTATAGTGAGGTTGGGCCATTCTGGGGATTAAATATTCCTAAAATTATTCTTGATACAAAGCGCGGCAATACCAAAACAATTTCAAGCCAAACATGTTTTTCATCTTTAGCAGATAATTTGTATGTCAATGGCTTGCGCATGATCCCTGTTGCCAATGGCAAGTGGGTGAGCAATTTAAATAGCGCTCGCGATGTGTTGCAGTGTGCAGAAAATGGTTTTGTTTATTATAATTCAAGTGGCGAAATATTTTATTATGGTTCTACCTTTGAATCACAGGTTGCAAGTCCTAATGGCGAAGCAATTGAATGGTATTTAAGCCGCCGCGCAACATTTCAGGGCAACCAAATTATAGAATACACTTATCAACGCCCTGTTGTGCCTTCTGCAGAAATTGGAATTAAATTTAATTTACGCAGAAAAAGCCAACCCGATAAAATGGATTTTATTTCTAAGCCTTTGCTTGTTAGTATTGCGGCGGATGATGTTAAAGTTCTGCTTAATTATGAAAAAAGTGTGTTTTATAATCCACACTTTAATGGTGGATTCCCACAGGTTGTTGGCGGCAGGGTTAAAAATATTGTTGTTCAAAAAAATTCTCAGCAACTTCGTAACTATAAGTTTCGCTACGAATCGCAAAACGATACACCTTTTCCAAGATTGCGCGCTGTACAAGAGTTTGGTGCAGACGATTCTACATCGCATCCAGAAACGGTGTTTAGTTACAGGGTAGAAAATTTTGCATTTAAAGATAATTTTGAATCTGCAAATCAAGTGACCACAAAAGAATTTCCTGCTGTTTCGCATATTCGTTATGCAGACATAGAGGGCACTGGTAAAACTCAAGCCATAATGCAAGATTACGGTGCGTACTCAACGTTTGACATCAAATCATTTGAACCAACTTCTGTGTTTCCTAAAGATGGCAGCAGAGGTAAATTAATTTTGCAGTCAGAAAAAAAGCTGCATGCGCCTTATATGAGAATTACGGTTGATAACACAACTTTTATTGATTTTTCAGGTAGTGGTCTGTCAGATCTTGTGATGTTCCACGAAAATTTAAAAACTTCTCCATCTGTTATTTTAAATACCCGCACAACCGATGACAGGGGGCGTCTAAGCTTTAATAAAATTGCCGAATTTGCAGATAAAGATTTTAAACTAGCCCGCTGCATGTATAAAAAAGATCAGGTTTTATTTGGCGATTTTAATGGCAATGGCAGAACAGATTTTGTTTGTATTCGTGAAGGTTACATTAAATTTTTATTTAATAATGGACTTGTAGAAAAAGGAGTCGATGCTAAAGGTAACCACCGTTACGACATCGATGCAGAGTATCTTGGTTTTGAACTCACCACCTCAAACATTGCCAATGATTCTTACTCTGTGGTTGACTGGAACGCCGATGGCTTGCCCGATATTTTAGAGCTTACAAGCTCACGTTTTGTTTTGTATTTAAATAACGGTCGCTTGGCAAATGGCGAAAGATCAGGAAGGCTGTTTGAACGTGTTGATTTAGGCGAATATCCATACGACATTGGCCGCGTTAAAATGCCTAAATTAACAATTGGTGATTTTACCGGAACAGGCTTACCAAGTATTAATTTATTAACACGTAAATTTTTAATTAATAACGGGTTGGGCAAGCCAATGACTGGTGTGCGCATTGGACCCGTTTTGTACACCGCAGATCTTACATCTGTTGTGCAATTAACGGGTGATGGCAAGCAACAAATTATTTCTACAATTATTGGTGGCAGTGTTACATTAATAGAGTTCCCCATCCGTTCGTTTCCAAATTTACTGCATTCTGTTGCAACCTCCGATGGTCGCTTTTTAAGTTTTAACTACACCTCCTCGGTATTAGAAAATAATGAAGCCATTCATTATGACCTTGATGAAGAAGTTAAAAATATCGAAAAAAATTCGCCTGTCATGCCAGTTGTGATTCCTCTACTAAAACAAACAGGATTATCTGATGGTTTTAACCCCACGCGTATGTGGCGTTATTCGTATCGTGTTCCGTATTTTGATAGGGCGCAAAAACGATTTTTAGGATATTCGTTGGTAAGAACTCAAACTGTGGGTGATGAAACGCAGCTTGGTACGTTAACAGAAAAGCGATTTTTATCGGGTTTTCGATTACCAGAAATGAGTATTTATCAACGTGTCGAAGACACTAGGTTATCTAGCGAGCGCACAGCATTTTCGCAAGGCGAGCCTATGGAGTGTTTGCAGCCACAAAGCTCTGGCGTTGTGCCGTTATGGTGTAATGATTTATCTGGTCATCAATATTATACAAGAGTGGGTGCTGCGGCCGATGGCACTGCGTTTGCAACCGGTTTATTTAATACCACAGAAAAATACTCCACATCACACTCTACTGTGCTGTTAAGTTTTTTAAACCCAAGCGAATATGCAAGTGGCGCAAGTTTTAATCAACAATCGCAGCTTGGGCAAATTTTAGAAGATTCAAAACAAACTACAGTTTCGGGGCAAACGTTTTTACGTAACAATACAATTTCAAAGTTAGAAAAATATTTTTACGATCCCTACGGCAGGTTGACCACAAAAATTTCAAGCAACGAGCCTGTTTTAAATAATGATAATTTGGTTACAAATTTAACTTATTTTTGCCCTTTGAGTCATCCAGAAAATCCCAAAATTTACTGCGATAACATAGAAACAACGCAAACATCTTCTTCACAAGGAAGCGTTAAACCCACTACACAAAAAATAATTTATGATTATTCTCGTGGCTTGCCCCTAGAAGAGTGGTCTTCTAATCAAAAAGGCGAGTTGGTGTTGCAGGCAACAGCTCATTACGATAATTTTGCCAGAATTAATTATTTAAAATACGCCAATGGTCAATCTTCCACAATGTTTTGGGATACAAATACTGTAAATTTAAAATCTATTCTTGATCAAGATGGCTTAGAAATTCAGGTAGAGTATGATGCATTTGGACAAATTACCGAGGTTAAAAATTCTAGGGGAAGTATTCATAAATACACTTACGATTCTTTAGGTCGTATTTTAAGTTCCGCTAAAAATTTAGGCGGACAAGCTCCATTGCAGGTTTCGGATTCCTCGCAATCTCTTTGGGAAATATTTATCAATTGGTTAAAAAGAGCATTTGGTTTTGAAGACTCTAACTCTCAGTTTAAAGAAACAGATTTAGATTCTTTTGATAGCAACAATGTTGTTACTGTAGAAAAATATGAGTATTCTTTCCCCTCTGTTAATTTGCTAGTTGGCAACTCTATAGACGAAGAAGTGAGAAATTGGAATCACTTTGACGCAACCCTTACCACCACCTACAAACCCGAAGTTTATAACGAAACAACAATAGGTAAAATTCAAAATTCTCTTATTAAACCTGGTTTTGTTAGTATTTATAAAAGAAATAATGCTAATGAAGAATTAACTTTAGTTTCTAAAACATGGTTATCTGGTGTTGATGAACCTTTATTTACAGCTTCGAGAGTTAATAATAATAGATTTATAGTTACTAATAAATCAAATATCAACTCTTTAGGAAAAGTATATAAAGATTATCTAAATTCAGAAATGAGTTTAGACAGCGTTCTTAAAAATGAGTTACCAAACTTTGATAGCTTTAAATTAAAAGCTGTTAATAAATTTTATTCAGATGGTTCAATTTTTACGCAAGAGTTTGATACCGGTTCTGTTCTTAAAGTTATTCAGGGAGTTGATTTTGAAGAAACCATTTCTCCAGAAGGCCGCCGCTCTCGAAAAATATTAAATTTACTTGGCCAAATTTCAGAAAAACAACTTGGTTTAGATTCAAATGGTAACGTCACTAAAGATACTTTAATTACCAATGTGTTTTATGACGCGCTTGGCAGAATTTTTAAGGTTACAAATAATGACGGCCTCGATGCACAACAAAGTTTTGCGGCTAATAATCAAGTTGATTATCAAATTAACAATGCCTTAGGTGTTTCGCGCTTTTTTTACGATAATTATGGCCGTATGGTGCAATCGGTGTTGTGTCCTGTTGGTACTAATGTTGATAGCTGTAATATTTTAAATGCGGCAATTTTAAATAAAACGTATAGCTTTAATGAAATTGGTAAATTAACTAGCGAAGAACATTTACGCTTTGAACGCGAAAATGGCACCCACTCTAAAGAGCTGGTAACATTTACTTATGGCAGCATAAATAAAAATAATAGAAAACAAGATATTGGCTTGCCAATTTCTGTGTCTGTGCTTTCGCAAACAGAATTGGGTACAAGCGAAAGTATTAAAAAATATGCATACAATCGTGATGGTATTGTCTCATCAGAAGATCTTGAACTCTTTTTAAAACAACCACAAAAATTAGATAATACTACATTTGCAATGCAAAGTGTGGGTGTTTATCAACTTGAACGCATTAATGATTTATCTGGAAATTTAGTACAACTTCGTACTCGAGGTGGTTTTACTCGTAATGTTATTAGTAACCTTAAAGACAATTACTTTACCGGTTACCTTGCACATTATGAACCAGGAACATCACTTGCCAAAACAATTAAATTTTTAAAAGAAGGAGTTGAGCTTAGCACTCCACTACAAAATGTAAATTACGACTCACAAGGTTACAATAATAAAATTGATCTCGAAAATAATTTACAATTGTTATCGTGCTGGCACAAACGCAAAGAAGTTCCTTTATCATTTTGGGCAGGGCAATCAAGCTTTGCGCCAAGCGAAATTTGCGACCAAAACAATGATAATAGCTCTAACGCATTGGTTCATACCCGTTGGCAGTACGATAATGACCTCAATCCTGTTGCCTCATTGCATAATAGTAATAGCGAATTTTCTGATCCGTCGTTATCGGCAAGCTCTTTGTTTACTTACGATGCCCAAGGGCGTTTGGCATCAACCCGCGGTGTGGGTGATGATGGCACTTCGTGGGGAAGTATTCATTACGAATATTCAGTTGGCGGTAAAATAAATAAAGTAACTCGTTCTGGTCACATTATTAAAAATCGTATTTCGCAAAACTCCAATTCATTAACAGACACCTATTCATACTCACAAACTGGGCAACTTGGAGTATTGCAAAATGTTCTTTCAACGGATGGTTTTGAGACTGCGAAACAAGAATTTTCGAGTGATGCCATAGGGTTTAGAAAGTTTGGTGTTTCGCCAACTCTTGCGGTATTAACCCCAACTTCTATTAATAATTTAACGGGTCATAAAGAAACAAACAAAGAAACCTATTATTCTTCATGGAAAAATCGTAACGAAATTCCAATGCAAAAATATGTATGGAATGGCCGCGGACAGCTTGCAGGAGTGTTTGCGGCATCGTTACCAAGCGATGACAAAAAGCCATTAATAACCCATGAGTTGTTAAATTATCGCATGAGCGATGAAAGTGGTGGGCAACTTGCAGAGTTTGATGGTGTTGCGTTTGAAGCAGATGGAGCTGAAAATGTAACACAGAATTCTAATAAAAATAATTATGTTCACCCCACCAAACTTGCAAGGTTTGTATCGGTAGGAAGCGGCATCTCATTTGAGCGCGATGAATTGCATATCAACATCGATTTGGGATCATTTGCAACGTTAAGATTAATTACCCGTTACCCCACATTAAATGCCAGCAGCCCAGAAACATTAACAACCAGTTCAATGCAAAGCCGTAAAGAGCTTGTAGTGAAAGATTTGGTAGGCAGTGTTTCGCAGGTTATTGATCTTGAGAGCAAAAAAATAGTTGAGCGCAATAGCAGCGAGCCATTTGGGTTATCGAGAGGAATACCCTTACTCACCAATGCAGTGCTTGCCGATTACAAAGAGCAAGGCGCCCGCGCCGATGTTTCGTTATACAGCAATCCCAACAGCAATAAGAGAGCCAATTGGCAGGCAAAATCGTTTGAAGTGCTAGGCGATCATCCACAAGAATTGCAAGGGTTGCGTGGCACAGTGCAATACGCCCAAGGCAAGTTTTCAGCCGCAACGGGTATGCATTCCATGGGGGTGAGAACGCTTGATAGTGCACGTGGTGTTTGGCTTTCTCCAGATTTATACATGGGTAGAAATTTAGAAGGTTTGGTAAAAAATCCATTAGAAGCGAACGTGTATCAGTATGCGAATAATAATCCCATAGCCGCTCACGATCCGAGTGGTAAGGCTCGTGAATATGATTTAGGAATTTCAAATGATTCTTCTTCGGGTTCTGGTAACGGCTATGGTTTAGGTATGGGAGGTTCTGGCTCTGATAGAAGCAATCCTGCAGGTCGGTTTGGTTTAGGTATAGACCGTTCTTCAGTAGGAACAGACCGAGGTGGTGATAGATCCCGCGACTCCGGGATTGACGTCGATCACGAAAGTCGAAGTGGTAGCAACGGCTACATGGGCGGCGGTGGCGGATTTAATTTTGGCTCAGCAATGAGAGGATTTAAAGACGCCCTCTATTCGCCAGCTATGGATAAGTGTTTAGGAATTGCTTTAGCAGGACTTGGTACAGCCGGAGCAGGTTTGGCTATGGAGGCCGCATCGATTCCTCTTGCTCCCTATACTGTTGGAACGAGTGTTTACGTAGCTACGAGCGTCGCTTCGCCCTTGATTTACAGTGGCTCATTAACTGCTTTAGCTGGTATTGCGTGCATTGGTAATGTGTTGATGCGTGGCGATGGCAGTGGTGAGCCTCCTGCGAATTTGTCGCCGCCGGGGGCGGGGTCTCATGGTGCTTTTAGAAAGGCAAAGAGGGATTTAGGCATTCCGATGAGCAGGCAGCCTGATATAATTGAAAAAGTAGAAGATACTACTAATCCTGGAAAATATGTGAAGGATTATGTTTGGGGGAGATATGATTATGAGAATGGAGAGAGAAAATTTATACGTGAAAAAGTAATCCAGCATCACAAATATGGCCATTATTTTGGAAAAGGAAACTCACAAAACCGAGGTCCGCATTATAATGGGATCAATGGTTTTGATAATAAACACTATGACTATTGAAAAAGAAAAAATATTCTTTAGTTAAAAACTCATTAATCATTACAGATATTTCATTATTATGAGCCCAGAACCACAAATGCCCAGGGTTTCTAATTAATGATAAAGGTTATTCTGATTATTAGGAGATTTTATGATAAAAGTCTTTAAGTATAAATTTGAAAGCGAAGAATACAGAAGAGATATAAACTGTCCTTTTTATGATTCTCAATATGCTAAAAAATCCCAAGATAATTTTTTGAATGATCCTCATGTTATATTGATATATAAAGAATTTGAATATTGCTTAGAAGAAAATTTAATTGAAATATATAAAGAAATATTGCAAAAAATAAAAAATATTTTTAATCCATCTGATAATTTTTATTTATTTGAAAGCATGGGCTATGATCAAGAAACACGTTTGACAAACTATTTTAGGTTGTGGAATGAATTAAAAAGAAGGGGTAAAGATTTGTCTTTTCTTTCTAAAACAAAGTGTTCCGACGAAATTAAGTACAAATATGACAATGGTGTAGGTTACAAAGCTATTTGTCAATTTCAATGGCAAAATATAGAAGATTATTTTATTTATATAATAAAATCTGGATGGCTTTATCGCGCAAGTTTTTTCTACTCTAGAAGAAATTTTGATTTGAACGTCGAATTAAGATACTTACTAGAAAAATATGATAAAAAAAATACATTAGATTCATTATCTATAATGTATACAGATTCATTAACTTTGTTACACTATTATATGAACTATTTTTTTGAAAATGATGATTTGTATTTTATAGTTCATGGTGACCATCATATTCGAAGCTTCGGCATCAACATAATAGGCAATAAAAAGATGATAGATGAAATGTATGAAAAGGTATTAAAATGTTTTGAAAATGAAAAATAGTTTGTAACGTTAATTTTTTATTCCACTGGAAATAAAATTTAAAAAATAATTATGTTCACCCCACCAAACTTGCAAGGTTTGTATCGGTAGGAAGCGGCATCTCATTTGAACGCGATGAATTGCATATCAACATCGATTTGGGTTCATTTGCAACCTTAAGATTAATTACCCGTTACCCCACATTAAATGCCAGCAGCCCAGAAACATTAACAACCAGTTCAATGCAAAGCCGTAAAGAGCTAGTGGTGAAAGATTTGGTTGGCAGTGTTTCGCAGGTTATTGATTTAGAGAGCAAAAAAATAGTTGAGCGCAATAGCAGCGAACCATTTGGGTTATCGAGAGGGATCCTCTTACTCACCAACGCAGTGCTTGCCGATTACAAGGCGCAAGGCGCCCGTGCTGATGTTTCGTTATACAGCAATCCCAACAGTAATAGGCGCGAAAATTGACAAGCGAAATCGTTTGAAGTGTTAGGTGATCATCCACAAGAATTGCAAGGTTTGCGTGGCACAGTGCAATACGCTCAAGGCAAGTTTTCAGCCGCAACGGGTATGCATTCCATGGGGGTGAGAAGTGTTTACGCCGTATCTAGCTCAGTGACATAATCGTGTTCAAACTTACGTTTGGCGTCGTAACGTGTGCGAATACCCGAATCGAGACTCATGTTTTGAGTTAATTCATTTACAAAACATCTTCTTTGCTTAGTTGCTTTAAAAAGCGCAACTATTTATTTTAAATTTAACTCGTTTTTCAAACTTTTAATTTCACTGAGAGATAGGCCAGAAGCTTTTTGAATAATCTCTATAGAGACCCCTGCTAAAAGAAGATTTTTTACCATATTAATTTTTTCTTTTTTAACCCCTCGCTCTTCACCAATAACAATGCCTTCATCTTTCGCCGTATCCAGACCCGTGACATAATCGTGTTCAAACTTGCGTTTGGCGTCGTAACGGGCGCGAACACCCGAATCGAGACTCATGTTTTCGAGTTGTTTGTATGCTTTGGTAATTGCAGGAATGTTCATTTGCAAAACCTCTTCTTTGCTTGGTTGCTTTAAAAAGCGCAACCATTTTTCTAGGGTATTATAGTTACCCGAAGGGAGTTTTGCTAGATCTAAATAATGAATAGAAAATAAATCAGTAAGTTGCACTTTATTCTCGGCATCCATTAACACAGCCTCGGTGTGATAGTGTTTGCTGTGTTTAAACAAGCTAAAATTTAACACATGAATGGCAATCGTTTTTTTAAGGGTATCGTAGTTTTCGCCTTGTTTTAATTGGGAGTAATATACTTTACTCCAATAATACAAACTTCTTTTAATATAATGGCCATGATTTTGCATTTGCATTTCGATGTTAATGAGATCGCCATCGGCAAGTTTTGCTAAGACATCGAGCCTAATTGCTTTATCGT
Organism: Spirobacillus cienkowskii; assembly: GCF_037081835.1. Lineage (GTDB taxonomy): Bacteria > Bdellovibrionota_B > Oligoflexia > Silvanigrellales > Silvanigrellaceae > Silvanigrella > Silvanigrella cienkowskii. Next base: position 357,198 of record NZ_CP146516.1, read on the forward strand.
CTTCGGCTTCTTTGTTGAGCTCTGGGTTAATAAACGTGACGTCCACAATGGCTTTGCTTTGCTCTAAGTTTAAAACACTATTTACAAAACTCATAAAAATTTCGGGGTCACTACCAAATAGCATTTTAAAAACAAAATCATACTTGGGATCAACGAGTTCTATGTTATTCACAAAAAATCCTTCTTTGCGTTTCAAAAACTTCATGTCTTTGAAAGAAAGTTTTTTTTAACAAAAATTTAAAATAAAAAAAGAGGGAAAAGTTTGTGTTTAAAAATTTTTTGGGAGTGTTTTAAAATTGAGCAGTGGGTTGCAAACTAGGTTTTTAGCAATTTTAATATTTTAATCATCAAGATAATCAGATTTTAGTTTGATAATTTTATTGTATAATAAGTTTTTCAAAAAAATTTCTTTTTATTATAAAGAAAAGATTTTTTTCGGCGAAGCAAACTTCCTTGAGAAGATCGATATTATTTTCATATAAATTTAATGAAAATATGCTAATAATATAATCAATTTATTTATTTAATGAAAATATTTTTTTATGAAATAAATAAATTGCGATGGAAGATGCCTTGTTAAGGGCTGACTTTAAGCTTCCTTCATTGTTTAAAACAAATAAAATCTCTCCACCAGAAAAAATGTTATTATTTATAACCCTTAGTTATATTTTGTATTCTACAATAATTAGATTTATTATGTTATTTAAATGAAAAATTAAAAATATTTTTTTAAATTATACGAATTTTTTGTAAAAATTTAAATATATAAATTTTATGATTATTGGCGATTTTTTTGTTAAATATAATAAAATTATCTATTAATTTTAAAATTTTTTATAAAATTTGACATAAATTTATTATTATGTAAAGTGTATGAGTTATTTTTTGAAAAATAAAATAACAGCGGCTATTATTTCAAGGGGTTGCTAATGCAAAATTACATAAAAAATAATAATTTTTTAACTAAAATTTTAAGTCATAGAGTTGGTAGAAAAATTGTTCATAAAGTTACTAACAAAAGGTTTGTATTAAAGAAAGTAAACACTTTTAACTTGCTGCTTGATCTCAAAGATGGTTCTGGAGTTTCAAAATATATTTTAAAACATGGTAACTACGATCCATTTGCGTCTAATTTTGTAAAACAATTCATTAAATCTCATTCAACAGTTATCGATATAGGCGCTAATATTGGCTATTGGAGTAACTTATTGGCAAGTTTTGATTCTACAATTAAAGTTTTAGCATTTGAACCAGAACCTTTTAATTTTAAACTACTACAAGAAAATACCAAATTAAATGCAAATTGTAATAGAGTTCAGTTAATTTCTAAAGCTCTTTCTAATTCTAAAGGTAATTTTAACTTATACTTGAGCGATAATAATGCAGGTGATCACAGGTTATATGATTCTTTAGAAAATAGAAATTTTGTCTCTGTTGAAACTGTAGTTGGAGATGATGAAATTAATGTCAATAATATTTCTTTTATTAAAATTGATGTTCAGGGTTTTGAGTATAAAGTTTTATCTGGAATGAAAAACTTAATAAGTAAAAATAACGATTTATCAATTCTTTCTGAATTTTGGCCTTATGGTATGAAAATGGCAGGGGATGATCCCGTCGAATTTTTAAAAATGATGTTTAGTTTTAATTTTAAATTCTATGCACTTTTAGAAGATTCTCAAGAAATATTTAAAATAAATATAGAAAAAGCGTTAGAATTAACTCCAGATAAAAAACATATTGATATTTTATTTTCAAAAAGAGAAATAAAGTTATAAATAAAAATAAATTTATTTAATGCGGTATAGTCTAGTTTTTTGCAACAAACTCAAACGCTCTAATACTTAGAAAAAGGGTGCTCTGTAAAACCTAAATTATTATCTTGAAGTAACGCTTGCAAGCCAATCATTGTTGCATTGTCTGAGCATAGCGAAGGTGGAGCAAAAATAACATCTTTTTTGATTTGAGAAAAAATTTGTCGAAATTTTTTGTTTTGTGCAACACCTCCAGCAACAAGTACTGTTTTAATATCAGGATAATCGTTAATCGCATTTAAAACTCTATCGTACAATTGATGAAGTGCTGCATGTTGAAACGCAAAAGCAATATCTTCTTTTGTGTGTTGCGGTAGGTCTTTTCCTGTTATTTTTCCTTTTTTGATTCCTGTTTCTTTACGGATTACTTCCATTACTGCAGTTTTGAGTCCACTATAAGTAAAGTTGTAGCGATTATCTTTATTTGCTGGTTTTGCAGGAAACGCAAAGCTTTGTTGAACGGCTGTTTTGCGAGTTGTAACATTGTGGGCAAGAGTTTCGATTAAAGGACCGCCAGGGTAACTAAGACCTAAAAGCTTTGCGACCTTATCAAACGCTTCGCCACAGGCATCATCTAAACTTTTACCAAGCAAAATTCGCTCTGTTGTAGAGTGTAACAAACTTAAATGACAATGTCCGCCACTCACTGTAAGGGCAAGGGCAGGATATTCTATGTTACGCACTGGTATCCAAGTATCCAAATCGTTTTTAGGAGAAAATTTTTCAATCAGTAATGCAGGAGCTAAATGAGCATCAACATGATTTACAGAAATAAGTGGTACAGAAAGCGAAGACGCCAAACCTCTCGCAAACAAAACACCCACCATCAAAGCTCCAATTAATCCAGGTCCCATTGTCACCGCAAGTGCATCAATGTCAGTAATATTAATTTTAGCTTGAGAGAGTGCTGTTTGTGTGATGTCGTAAATTTTAGAAAGATGATCGCGTGCAGCCACTTCTGGCACCACTCCTCCAAAAGGTGCGTGACTTTCGTTTTGTGATTCAACAACATGTGCATAAATATTAATAGAATTTAGTGTTCCATTATTGGTTGTTTTAGAACTTAAAATAGAAACAGCTGTTTCGTCGCATGAGGTTTCAATTGCAAGAATAATTTTTGATTTTATCATGTTAATTTATCAATCTTCTAAGTTTACAGACATTTGTGCAGTCATTTTGGAAAGATTATTTGTAGCCTTTGTTTTATACGCTGGAAGTGTGCAATACTTTTCGCATTCTTGATAATAAGATTTGGCAACTTCAAAGTTTTTAAGATTATTAAAAAAGTTTCCTGCCAAAAATAATGCTTTTGAATAATATTCTCCTTTTGGAAATAAATCAATATAATTTAAAATATCAAGTGCAGCTCCTCGATAATCATTAAGTTTTAATTTTGCTTCTGCTCTATATTCTATGGAAATTTGTAACATATCTTCACTGGCGTCTGTAGAATTTAAAACCGCATTGCAAGTTTCTATGGTTTGTTTAAATTCATTTTTTGCAAATGTGTTTTTTAAACTTGTTTTGATTTTATCTAAAGACTGTAGTTTAGCAGGTAATTTACTTGTACGAAATGCAGCTACTTTTGCATTAGATGCAAGTTCAACTCTGGCTAATTTTCTTTGAATTTCAATAAGTGAATTTGCATGATTATCTTGCGAAATAATATTTTTTTCTTTTTCTTGACCAGAGGCTTCTTTTTGAATTGTGACAACTTTTTTATTAAGTGTATCAATATCACCTTGCATAATTAAAATTTGTGAATGAAGATTTTCAACATCATTGCGCGAAGAAATCGCTGTTTGTGTTGTGTTTGTAATTTGTTGTTCTCTTTTCGTGATGCGATCTTGCAACTGATTGATTTGGTCTTGAACTTGCCCTAGCGAAGATTGCAGTTGATCTTGGCGTTGAGATGTCATGCAACCTTGTAATAAAAAGCTGGATGAAAATGTGAGTATTAAACACTTTTCATAAAAAGATAAAAATTTTAATTTCATAAATTAGCTACTCCAGAATTCTTTTTTGTTTGATCTCATGCTTAATATACTAATTATTAAATAATTGTTGCAATTATTTTGAAGAAAAAGCAACAACCGTTTATTATAATATGATATATCTTACTTTTAATTGAGTGCAAACACTATTCTAGATCTGTTTTTTCGTCATTGCCGAGCTGTTCGTCTGGAGGGATATAGTCATCGGGATTGTCATATAAAATTTTTAAATCAACCCTGCGGTTTAAAGCTCTATCTTCTGGACTTTCATTTTCGGCAATGGGTCGCGTTTCTGCAAAGCCAGCAGGATAGATGGTGCCTTTTGGAAAAAAATTGGTTCCAATTAAAAATCGTGCAACTGATGTTGCTCGCAAAACACTAAGTTCCCAGTTACTCATTCCGTTTCTTTCAAAGGGGATATTATCTGTATGCCCTTCTACTCGAACAACACGCCCTATCCCTCTAAGGACTTCTGCGACACCTTTTACCATTTCTTTTGTTTCTTTTTTTAGTTCATATGCCCCTGGATCAAAAAGCACTCGAGCAAGCAGAGTAACGCGAATACCTTCTGGTTCGCGTGCTACGTAAATAAGTCTATCAACAGGTTTGCTGGCGCTGTCTGGAAATTGTTTAGAGCCATATAATCTTTCTGCAAGTTTTTGTTCAATGACCTTTGCTTGTGCCGCGATAATTGCTGCACGTTCTCGTACAATTTTTTGTAAAATTTGCTCTCGGCTTGTATTGCCTTTTATGTAACGAAAAATACTATCACGAGTTGTTGGTCCTCTCGGTATTGTTCCTTCTTCTTTAGGAACTTCTTCTTTAATACCAAAGGCAACTTGCATTGATTCTGTTACCTGCTTCACCTTAGATGTGTTTACCACTGCAATTGCATAAAGAACCACAAATAATGCAAACAACAAGGTCATCATGTCGGCAAACGCAACAAGCCAGCGTTCATGGTTTTCAAATTCAGGGCATTTTTTCTTTTTCGCCATTAATGAGCCATCCCGTGCAATCTTTCAACCAAAACTTTAGGAGCTGTACCTTGGGAAATGCCAATAACTCCTGTAGCTATCATTTCTCGATAAACTTTTTTATGATGGCACATTCTTTTAATTTTTTTCCCACAAGGAAGAGCAAAAAGGTTTGCTAATGCCACCCCATAAAGAGTTGCAATAAAGGCTGTTTTAATCCCAGGACCAATTTCTGGTGGGTTATCGAGGTTAAGCATCACCACCATCAAGCCCAAAACGGCTCCAAGAATTCCAATGGTAGGGGCAAATGCACCCATATCTTCCCAAAACTTTGCGGCAATTTCTTCTTCTTCATACATTAAATCAATTTCTGCATAGAGCGTGTTTTCAATCACTACGGCTTCAGTGTTCATTGAAACCATTTCTATCCCTTTTTTCATCAGATCATCATCAAGCTTATCGATTTCTTTTTCTAAGGCTAATACCCCGTCTTTTCTTGCTAATTGCGCAAGGCGTTCAATTGTTGAAATTGTTCCTTCGGCATCGAGTTTAGGTCCATTTAAAAAAAGACCTAAAGATTTAAATGAAAAAGTAACATCTTTCATAGGGTATGCGGTCAACACCGCAGCAAAAGCGCCAAGTCCCACAATCATTGCAGCAGATCCACCCCAAAGCATTCCTACGCTAAGACCTTTAATAACAGCGGTTCCAACCACTGCGATAGCACCGAGTACAGGGCCAATAATGCTAGATAGTTCCATGTAAAAACCCCATAAATTTAGAAATAAATAATTTAATTTTTAATTAATATTTAATAAAAAAAATTAAATTATTTATTATTTTATAAGTAATAAATTAACGATAAAATTTAAAAATTTGACATCTATGAAATAATTTGCAGTCAAATTTTTGTTAAATTCTTAAATTTTATTTGCTTGATTTTATCTTTATATCAACTCATGACATTCCGACATACAAAAATAGATATTATAAAAATTCAATTGAGGCTTTTATGAGTGAATCTATTGAAAATAGAAGAGCGAATCCTAGGTTTATGAGCAAAGCTGTCATAGAAGTTTATTCAGACGAAGATACTGATTTTGAATGGGGAACAATTAATAATATTTCTGCTGGTGGTATTAGTTTAAATTTAGAAGTAGAAAATCTCAAAAATGGTTTTAAAGTTGGTCATAATGTAACATTTCAAATACCAGTCAGAATGTTTGGTATAGATGCTGAGGATAAATTAAAATTAAGCGCAGAAATTAAAAGAACAACAAATCTTGGTAAAACTATTTCATGCCAATTTATAAATTTAAAAGATTCAGAAATTGCAATACTGAATAAAGGTTTAAGAATTATAGAAGTTGTAAATAAAATAAGCCCAAAAAAAAATTCTTAATCTAATTTTCTAACAGAGAATTTGGTTTTAATATTTGTTTATCTGATTTAACAAATATTCTTTGTAAATTATGGTCTGTACATATAAAATAATTTGGAGCTGAATGCCAATCTGGTCCAACTATAAAACGGCTGTTGTTTAAACTAGTATCAAGAAAAACGTGTATATGTCCTAAAAATAAAGTATCAATTTTTTTATTAAAATTAGTTTTATACTCATTAGTATAGTTTTCTATACAATGTTTTAAAAAAGAAGGTTGTAGTTTATTGTATTCGCCTTTTTTTCTGCTTTTTTTTGCATAACTTATGCATATAAAATGCATAATAAAACCTGGTAGTAGAAAATTAATCAATTTTTGAAAATAAGAAGATTTTAAAATCGCTCTCACTTTGTGGTAAGAATTGGAGCAAACAACATTGTCTCCATGTCTCAATACTACAAGGCCAAAAATTTTATGTTCAAACTCTATAATAAAATCACCATAATCAGTAAAGTAATGATTAAGAGTTTTGCTTTTAAAATGCTCAAAGCCAAAGTCATGGTTGCCTTCTATAAAGTAAATTTGCATACCTAACTGTTTAATTTGTGCAAATTTATCAAAAATTTCTTTCCAAAAGTTAAGAAAGTAGTTTTTAGATGCTGCTATAAAATCAAATATATCCCCTAATAAAAATAAGGCATCAATTTTATTTTTGTAATTCTCAACAATAATTTGATCTAGAGTTTCTATAAAAATTTTTGTATTTTCATCTTTAGGATTTCTTAAATGAACATCTGATATTACAATAAAATTATTAATAATTTGAAGTTTTATTGTTTTCACTGATGTTCCTTTGTTATGCTATTTAATTTTAATAAAATATTTATATCATCAGAAAGAATATTATCATATTCTAAAAATTTATTTTTTTTCTGTTCGGCGCAAATGGCACAACGGTAATGAATCATGATTCCCTTTTTTTTATTTTTTGACCATGATACAGGAATTAAAGACCCCTTACACATTGAAGCCCGATCTCCTGGATTATTATCAATATGAATACTGTATAAACATTTTGGGCAATGATCTCTGCAAGTGCTTTGAGCAGGAGGAACAGAAAATTTGCAGTTCAAGCAAATAAATGATTCATTAATTTTAGTAAACAAAGGGGTATTTAAAGTCATTATGAACTACTTCTCAATTTAATTAAATATTGTGTCGCATCTTCTTGGGTTGATTTAGGATTACTATCTAGCCAATTAATAAATTTAATAATTAAATTTTTATCTATTTGTCCAGCAATGCGATATCTAACTTGCGAATGAGGATCTATAAAAAAAGTTTCAGGTGTTCCTGTAACACCGTATTGAATAGAAATAAGTCCTTGTTTATCTTGAACTACAGGAAAATTTTGATTGTAATTTTTTTGCCATTGCAAAATTGTTTCTTTACTGTCTTGTATATTTATACTTATTAATTGGGGAGATGAGTTGTTTTTTAAAGTTACAGATTGATAAAAATCTTCAATTTCTGGAGCTTCACTGCGGCAAACAATACAAAAAGAAGACCAAAAATTTAAAACAGTCCATCTACCACTTTTAAAACTTTCTTGTGAATTAAACAGTCCGCCTTGCGTTATTGGCGCAGAAAAATCAGGTGCTACATGCCCCACTAGCTGACTTGGTGTAAAATTTGCATTTTGTTTTAAAGCATAAGTCATCAATAAAAAAAATAAAAAAATCACAATTCCAGAAAAAAATAATGCTTTGGTATTATGCTTTTTTGCTTTCATAAAATTTTACTTTCAACATTGCTGCTCTGGAGCTTTTGAATATTTTGATTCTTTAAAATGCTATCAAGTAATTTTGCTTCTTTCATTTGTTTATGATCTTTTTGAGTGTCGTAAACTTCACTATGTTTTACCATTAATAAATTTGCAACAATAAGCTTTTGATTTTGAAAAGTGTTTGGATTTGAATTCAAACGACCCTCTACAACAACCCCTTGACCTTCTTTAAATAAATCAGGAGGTATCCCTTTGTAGTGAACGTTAAAATCGTGTCCTTCGAGGTCTGTGATTTTAAATTTAAGTTCATGAGTTTCTGCATTCCACTGCTTTGTTCCTGTTAAAACCAAACCAGAAACCCGAAACAACTTGCCTTCAAATTTTGTTGTGTTTGCGTAAACTTCTGCAGGTGTATAAAATGTCACTGACGATTCGCTACGAGTAGCCTGATATATAATTAAACCTAATGAGCCTAAAACAATTATAATACCTGCAAGTTGACCGCCGTTTAGTTTCATGAATTATTATCCTTATTAGCTTCTGTATTTTCAAAAAATCCTTCATTCTGCATACTTTTAATAATTTTATTTCTTTTAAATATTGTAATTGCAACATAAAAAAATAAAGAAGCTGCAACAATAATATAAGAACCATAAACAAAAAATTCCCAACTTAAGTTACCATAGCTAGAATTCATTCATCACCTCTTGCAGCATCTAAAGTTTCTTGAGCAGAAATTGCTTGTCTGCGTATTTTATAAATTGCGATACTAAGAATAAACATGGCAATATAATTTAAAAATAAAACAAGACTAATATCAGAGGAAGCATTTTTTGAATTTTCAATAAAAGTTTGTGGTTGATGAAGCGAACGCCATAAATTAACGCTAAAATAAACAATTGGTATGTTTATTAAACCTAAAATAGCAACAATTGCGCACACTGTTCTTTTCGTTTTTACGTCTGGTGTAAAATGTCTTAATATTAAATATCCACAGCAAATCAAAAGCATAACAAGACTTGAAGTCAATCTGGGATCCCAATCCCACCATACTCCCCACGTTGGTCTTCCCCAGATACTTCCTGTTATAATCGTGAGAATAGAAAATACAGTTCCAATTTCAATTGCAGTATGGCTGCTACGATCAAAAATTACTGCTTTATTTGTTTTTATTAAAGCTAACCCTGCGAACATAGCACTAAAAAATACCCAAAAAAAAGCGCACCATGCTACAGGAACATGAACAAAAAGTATTCTATAAACGTTACCTTGATCTGTGTCTGAGCCAATTTTAAATAAAGCGATGTACCAACTGATTATTTGGATAATAAAAAAAATAATCAGTATACTATTCCATCTTTTGATTGGTTTTAAAATGTTTGAAGGAATGTTTTGTTGAGAAATCTTTGATATATTCATTTTATTGTTCCTGAAGGAGTATTTTGCTTAATAAAATGCCTAAAACTGTAAAAATTATGGGATACATAAAAAGAATTGTCCACCATGCTTCTGAGCTAAATGTACCAAGTAAAGAATTGCTTGCTACCTGAATACTAATTGAGACTGAGGCCAGCAATATGCCACATTGTAAAGGAAAAAAAAGTAGAGGAAGTAAAATTTCTTTTGCTAAACTCTTTGCTGTAATACATGTAAGAAGTGCGCCTAAACTTGAAGAACCAATATTAAACAAAAATGTTACGGGTAGAATAGTTTTAAGTAACAAGAATATTGTTTTTTCATCTACGTGGTAAAAAATAGTCCAGAAAAATAAAATTGGAATTTGTAAACTTAAAATTTGCAAAGATGTGAAAGATATTTTTCCACATAAAATAGCAGAGCGAGATGTTTTACTTGACAAAAGAAAATCTAATGCATTATTTTCTTGCTCAGCAGAAAACATTCTAGACACAGAAGTTATTATAACAAATTGATTAATAATCCAATAACAACCAATTTGTACGTCGCTTCTTTTTAATGCTTCAATGCCAAGGCCAAAAGGAAAAATTATTAAAAGCGTAATTGCAAAAATAAACACAGAAAACCAAGATGTTTTGTTTACCCATGCTGAATGTAAACTTAGCTTATTTATAAATAAAAACGCAAAAAACCAGGTTTTAATATTAATTTTTAAAGAATTCTTGTATTTAAACATTAAAGTAATGCCTTTATTGTTTTTTTAGACTTTTTGTTTTGCAAAGAAAAATTTTCAAGATTAACTTTAGACTGACACCAATCAATTATTTTTTGTTCATGAGTGGCAATTAACAAAGCTGTTTTATTGCAATTCATTAGTTTTTCAAAAATATTCAAACATAAATTAATACCATCACTATCTAGGCCATTTGTCGGTTCATCTGCTAATATGATATTTGGTTTAATAAGTATAAGTGCAGCTAAAGTGAGTCTTCTTTTTTGTCCATTTGATAAACTTCTAGCAGTTTGAAATTCGCGATCTTTTAAACCAACTTTATTTAATGCATTTAAATAACTCTCATCTGGTAATTTTATTCCAAAAGATTGTGTATAAAATTTTAAATTATTGATAATATTGTGATCTAATAAAAGTCCTGGTATATGCGAAAGAAAAACACAAAAATTTTCACGCTCACTTTGATTTTCTGGCCAAAGTTGTTTTGATAAGATATGAACTTTTCCCGAGTTGGGTTTAGACAAACCAGCCAGTACCTTTAAAAGTGAAGTTTTTCCGCAACCATTTGAACCAATCAATGCAATGGATTGAGATGCATATAAATTTAAAGAAAATAAATTTATGAGAGGTTGATAACCTACTTTTAAACTTAAGTTATCGCAAGATAAATAACAATTCATATTTTTTATCTTTCCTCAACTTCATTTTGTAGAGCGATAGAATCTAATATAGTGAATGATGAACCATGGGTGTCTAAAATTCCAGCTTGTTTTAGTTCCGCAATAGAGCGACTGACTGTTTCTGGAGTGACATCAGCAAGCTCTGCAATATCTCTTCTATTTAAAGGTGGAACAAAAAATTTCGCTTTTTCTTCGGCAAATAAATTATAAAGCTCAACAATAACTGCAGCAACCCGATTTTTTGCAGATCTATACAAGTCAGATTCTAATCTTTTTTCTAATCGTGTTAATTCAAAGCAAAATATCTTCATAAATTGAAATGAAATTTCAGGATTTCTTTTAATTAAATCTAATATTGTAGTTTTTTCAATTGCAAAAACTTCTGTATCTTTTAACGCAACAGATGTGCGACTGTATTTAAAATCGCCAAAGACTTCTCGCATACCAACAATTTGTCCAGATTTTGCAATTTGTGTGATGATGCTTTCTCCTTCTTGGCTTTCTCGGATTATTTTTAAACAGCCATTCGCAACACCATACATTGAGCGTGGTGTGTCTCCAGAGATAAAAAGATTTTGTCCTTTTTTAAGTTTAATAACAGATGAATTTTCTTGAACAAGTAGGAGATCATCTTCAGAAAGAGTTGGAAACAATCTACGAAGAGTATATGTTCCCTTAGTTTTTCTTTCCATATGTATTACAGCTCCGCTGGTAAAACCTTTGCAAGGTCCGAGTCGATGGCATCTCGAATGAGTTTTTGATCTATTTTTGGTTTAGATTTGATTCCGTTTACAATAATAGCAAAAGAAACCCAATCGCCATTACGCAAGCGACTATAGCCACTCAACGATGAAACATGCACAGGTTCTGTGAGTGTTCCTGTTTTTGCACGTAGTCTTCCTTGAAGATGCTTTTGAAAGGGCAAAGAAAATCTATTTTTCAATGTTCCTTCCTCGCCGATGTTGGGTAATGCAGCAAGATACGCAGGGAAACCTGTACCACTAAAATACATTTGATCCAATACAGAAATAATATCTCTAGCAGAAAGTCTATTATTTGGAGTTAAACCGCTTCCGCTTTCAAGAACAATTGGATTCTTATTTTTTTTAATACTATTCCAAGGAGAGTTTTTAATGACATTCTGAAGGTAGTTTTCAATTATTTTTCCACCTTCTATTAAGTTGCCTTTTTTCTTTAAATTTATTTCATTGAGTAAACCTAATGCTAGCATATCTGCAATAAAGTTATTGCTCACTTGAAATAATCCTCGAAGTTGCCAACTTAATGGAAATCCATCAACTTCTGCAATGACTTTGTCATCAGTGGATAAGGATGTTGATTCTACGGCAATGAGTCCCGATGTTGTTATTCCTGCACTATTTAAAAAAGCTTGGATTGTTTCACCGGCATATCTGTCCGGATCCGAAACAGATCTATAAATTCTTTGTGTTTTGCCGTTGAATGGAATTTGTCCTGAAACTGTATAAATATCTTTTCCATTTTGGGTATTACGTGTGACCGAAGCTTGAAAAGCAGAATTTGCTTTTGTTGTAATAACATTACCTTTAATAATAATACTTTTTAATGGATAAGGTTCTATTGCAATTTTTGCGGGTTTGCCTGTTTGCTGATTTGGATTAATGACAAGTGCTAAAACACTAAAGTTTATAGCCGAAGATGAAATTGGAGCGTCATAAGCATTATTACTTTTAATTTTACCTTCATTGCGGCTGTCATCATTTTTTATTTTGCCAAAATATGAATTATTGACAATAATTTTACCAGTAATTTTTTTTATTCCCAGTCGCGCAACATCTGTGGTTAAAAACCAAAGTTTTTCATTAGTCAGAGTGGGATCACCAGAACCATAAAAAATCAAATCACCGTTTAGCACCGAGTTTTCTTTATCTAAAGAACCGCGCATATATAATTTTGTGACAAATGTTTTTTCTGAACCCCAAAAATCTAAAGCCTGAGAGGCAATTGCAAGTTTTGTAACAGATGCGGGGGACAGTCTTTTGTCAGCATTGAGTTCGGCAATGACTTTGCCGTCATTGAGTTTCATAACCAGAGCAGACACTTGAGCGCCTTCTTGTTCTAATTTTTCTAAATTTTGAAAAGGCGTAGCACTCAATACAAAAGGGTGAAGGCTTATCAAAAACGTTAATAAAAAAAGGCTTTTTATTGACTTCATGAATTTGTGCCTCTAAGTAAAAACTGCTTAAAGCTATTGCCTTAAGCAGTCATTGTTTAATTTAAACTGACGAATTAAAAAATTAATTTTTAGCAAGGTAATTGCTCACACCATCTTGAGTAGCTTTCATTGCTTCTTTGCCTTTGGACCAATTTGCAGGGCACACTTCACCATTTTTTTCAAAATGTTGGAGTGCATCAAGAAGACGAACGGCCTCATCAACGCTACGGCCAAGTGGAAGATCGTTAACGAGTTGATGACGAACAACACCATTTTTATCAATTAAAAATAAGCCACGAAATGCCACACCATCATCACTCAAAACATCGTAATCTCTAGCGATAGTGCGATGAATATCAGAAAGAAGGGGATATTTAACGCCTTCAATACCGCCTTTATTTTTTGGGGTGCTGAGCCAGGCATAGTGAGAAAATTTGCTATCAATACTACAACCAATCACTTCTGCATTTCTTTTTTGAAATTCATCTACTTTTTCTTGAAATGCATGCAATTCTGTTGGGCATACAAAGGTAAAGTCTAGTGGATAAAAAAATAAAACAACATACTTCTTGTTTTTATAGTCTGAAAGAGAAATTTCTTTAAAGTCTCCATTAACTACAGCATCTGCTTTGAAGTTAGGAGCTTGACGACCTACTAAAACACTCATGGTAACCCCTTTTCATTTTGTTAATATAAAACTAAGAGGAACTTTTGCCTCATTGCATTAGACTATACCTACCTTCCTAATTGTCAAGATAATAGCAATATATTCGTTAATTATATTAAGTTTTTTCACATAAAATACATTTTTTTTATTTAAATAAATATTGATTGAGTTTTAATATTTATTTAAATTTAGTTTTTTATAATTAATAATATTTTTTCAATAATTTTTAAATAATTGAATTTATTGTTTTAAAAGTATAATTTTAATGTTTTTATTTTATTAAATTATTGTTTGGTAATTTGTATTTTAAATTAAAAGAATATAAATAGTATAAAATATATTGACTTTTGCCTATTTCTAAAGGGAACGTTTTTACGATCGTTTATGATAGTATTATTTGTTATAGATTATTTAAGTTTGGGACTTGAAAAATAGTTAATACAAATGCACAACATGTAGTAGAGGATCTTAGATTATCAAGGTTACTTATCTTCAGTTGTTAATGGGGTTGTTCTTGAACCTTACTTTTTTTAAAAATCTCAAAAAAACATTAAATCCAAGTGATTTGGAAAGTGGTAATATTCCATCCTGGATTCAGAAACTTCCTAATAGACTTACTTTTTTAAGGATACTATGTATTCCCGTTGTTGTTTACCTAATGTCTTTAGGAGAAGTTGCAAATGAGTCAGGTCATTTTGGCATTATCAAACCAATTCAGCCCAGTGTTACAGATATTGCAGCTGCACTTGTGTTTTCACTTGCTGCATTAACAGATTTTTTTGATGGTTGGATTGCTCGAAAATTTAAAGTTGAAAGCTTTTTAGGTAAATTACTCGATCCCCTTGCTGATAAACTGCTTGTTGTGTCTGCAATGGTAATTTTAGTTGAAAAACATCGAATGGATGGAGTTATTGCTGTTATTATAATAGTTAGAGATTTAGGGATTAATGCAATACGTCTTGCCGCAGTTGATGATGGTATTCAAATTGCTTCCAGTTTTATTGGAAAAACAAAAACAACTTTTCAAGACTTGGGAATAATCGGTTTAACAGTTGGTGGTACATTATGGTTTGTGCCTTTTCATATTGTGGGTCAGTTTTTTATACTTCTTGCCCTTGCTGCCAGTTTAGTTAGCGGTATTCAATATCTTTATGAATACGCAAAAAAGTTAAAGGCAATAAACAAATTTTAAAAATTAAAATGGTATTTTTGCGAATTCTTCTTTAGGCTCTTCAGCCAGAGTTAACATTCGCATTTTTCTTGTTACTTTTTCTAGTAAATTCATGAGTGCTTCAATTTGCATTGGAGTAGAATTTTCTAATGAAAATCCAATATTGGTGCCACTAATTGAAATTCGGCGAATTTTTCCAGAAAGTGGTAAAAATTCGCCATATTGTGGATGAAAGATTTTAAACTCTTGCAATGGGATTTTAATTCTAAATTGTTCATTTGTTACAAATTTTTCACTTTTTGGTAAAATTATACCAAAGCCAACTAAACTAATATCACTTAGAATTACTTTGTAATTTTGGTTATCATTGAGCCTGTATATTTGAACAGGGATATTTAAAGAAAATCTTTTAGCTTTTCTAGCTGGAGCAATAGATATTCTTTTAATTTTTTTAGATACTTCTACAAAATCTATAGGCTCTTTAAAGTAATCATCAAGTTCTTCATATAAAAATAACGTTTTTCTATATTCTTGAATTAATACTAAATCTTCTTTAGCAGTAAAAAAGATAGGGCATTTTCTTCTTTTTTTACATTCTAATGCAAATTCAACAGAAATTTTATCATTATCAAACAAAGAATAATCAACAAAAATTAATTCTATGTTTTTAACTAATAAAGCTTTTAAACCTTCGTTTGCATCTTCAAATCTAATTAAAATATGTTCTGGTAAACTATTTTGAATTGCTTTTTCAATTGTACGAATTCTTGTTTCGTTATCACGATTTATTTTAAATAAAAAAAGGACATAACGTTTCTTTTTCTTGGGAGTGATATCAAAAATCGATTTTCCTTCGGCGTCAAAAACTTCCATAAAAAAACCCCTCCTCAAGGATCTTTCAATTATTGTAAGAATTTGGAGGGGAGGCTGTAAACTTAAGGAAATGTTTTCCGTTGGGTATTATTTACCAGAAGATGCCATTTCCATGATTTTGGTTAATCGTTTGGCAAACATTCCTGGATTTTTTACAGGGCTTCCTTCAGATAATAACGCGGTTTCATATAAAACCTCTACCCATTCCGATAAAGTAGAATCATCAGAAGATTTATTTTTGCGCTCAGCCAAATTTTTAATTAATGAGTGAGATGGGTTAATTTCTAAAATACGTTTATTATTAGCACCAAGGCTTTGACCTGATGCTTTCATAATTCGCTCCATATGAGGAGATAGGCCATTTTCATCTGCAACTAAACAGCATGGGCTTTCACGCAAACGCTTAGATATTTTAACTTCTTTAATTTCTTCGGATAGTTTTGTTTTGAACAAATCTAACAAACCAACAAGTTCCTCAACAGGAGCTTCGTCTTTTTTATTTTCTTCTTGTTTTGATTTATTAACGTTACTCAGATCAAGATCACCCTTATTAATAGATTTAAGATTGAACTCGTCGTGTTTAGAGTAGCTCATTAAAAACCACTCATCGATTGGATCAGTTAAAAATAAAACTTCAATATTAAGCGAAGCTAATTCTTCTAAGTGTGGACTGCGTTCAATCGATTCATAATTTGGGCCAGTAAGATAATAAATTTCAGTCTGACCATCTTGCTTACGTTCAATGTATTCTTTAAAAGAGACCCAGTCGTCCTTACCTGTTTTACTAGATTTAAAACGAACCAATTCACTGAGATTTTTGTGCTGATCCTGATCAAAATGAAAACCTTCTTTTAAAACAGAACCAAAAGTTTTGTAAAAATTAATATATTTTTCAGGTTCTGTTTGCGCTAAATTTTGAAGAGCAGAAAGTGTCTTTTTAACAATTTGTTTTTTAATTTGTGGTAACTTGTCATTTTGTTGTAATATTTCACGAGAAACGTTAAGTGGTAACTCATCAGTTTCTACAACGCCAGCAACAAATCTTAAATACTCAGGTAACAATTCTTTGCATTTTTCAGAGATAGAAACCCTTTTGGTATAAAGGTGTAAACCATGGTTATCTCTTGTATACAGATCAAAGGGTGCTTCGCTAGGAATAAAAATAACCGACTTAAATGGTACCAATCCTTCAAGGTTAATGTGCTCCCAAAGTAAAGGATCGCGCCAGTCCATTGCAATTTGTTTATAGAGTTCAATATAGTCTTCGGGTTTGTTTTCAGATTTTGAACGTGCCCATACTGGAGTTGATTTATTTAAGCGTACATTTTCAATTTTATCTTCTTGTTTTTCAACTAAGAAAATGGGGTAAGTGACATAATCGCTATATTTTTTAACGATACTACGAATTTTCCAGTCATCAATAAACTCTTTTGCGTCTTCTTTTAATTGAAGAGTGATTTTTGTACCACGAGACTCTTTATCACATTCTTCTATAGAATAAGATCCGTCACCGCTTGAAGTCCATTTATAAGCCTGGCTACCATGAGCAGAGCGACTTTCTACTGTAATGCTTTGTGCAACCATAAATGCAGAATAAAAACCAACGCCAAATTGACCAATTAAATTTGAATCTTTTTTGTCGTTTTCAGATAGTTTTTCAAGAAATTGCTTAGTCCCAGAATTGGCAATTTTGCCAAGATTGCTCATAAGCTCATCTTTGTTCATTCCTAGTCCATTATCTTCAATATAAAGAATATTATTGTCTTTATCAGTGCTTATAGTGATAGAGTTTTCTTTGTCAGATTTTAGTAAGTTGTGATTCACAATTTCTTCAAAGCGTAATTTATCTAATGCATCGCTTGAGTTAGAAATAAGCTCACGTAAAAAAATTTCTTTGTTAGAGTATAGAGAATGAATCATAAGGTGCATCAATTGTTGCACTTCTGCTTGAAAGGAATGAACTTCTTGTGTCATGGGAGTAATCCTTATAAAAAAATTAACAGTTTTAGCTTAATTTTACGACTCGTTGATATAAAGCCGGTACTTTATGAAATTAAGCGCCAAACACCTTTCGTCAATACCTCAGGCATTCACTTTAATGCTCAATTTTAACTGTTGCGAAGTTCTGATATTTGGCAGCGGTCTCCCCACTCTAACTTTTTGGTTTTTTTATATATTTCACCCTGTTTTTTAGAGCAGATAACATTTTCTATACCATTATGTGTACAAAGCTGTAGTTTTAAGTGACCAGAGTGCTTGCTGGGATGTCTGATGACTCTGGATTCATAATTAGGTTTGGGGTGTTTTGATGCTATTAAATAAGAAAACTTTTCATCCTCGTAGCCTTTTTCCCCTTTTTTTAAATTTTTATGAAGGTTTGAGCGTTGTAAGCGTGCTGAAAAATGGCACCAATCTCTATTTATGAACGCAGGACAAGTCGTTGAATGAGAACAAGGTGCTGCTAAAAATGCATTTTGCTGTATGAGCCATTGCCGAGCTGAGTGAATTTTTTTAAAAGCAAGTGGTGTTCCTGGTTCAATTATTATAAGATAATAGTTTGTTTTTTTCCATAAAAAATCTAGTAAAGATAAGTAGTTGTTCTCTGGTATTTCATTTAATGAATAACTTGCTATTACAATATCAGCCGTTTCAATTTCTGAGTTGATGTTCAGTAAATCTTTATGAATCCATGTCGCATTTTGCAAGATTTCATGCTCACTAGCTAATTTTTTGCCTAATTCAATCATTTCTTTATTTTTTTCAATTAACGAGACTTTTTGAATAGTATTAATACTTTCGTAACAGGCCCAAGCTGCTGTTCCTGGTCCAGCGCCAATATCTAAAACACTTGTGATTGAGGGAGAAAAATCACCTTTAATTTCTTGTAAAACTTTTGATACCGCCGAAAATGTTGCTGGCATTCTTGCAGCTAAATAGGATAAACGTTCTTCCGCATTAGAGAGACTTTCTGTAATTTCTTTTCGATTTTCTCGGTATTTGTAAGATAAATTAGAATATCCAAACTGAATATTTTTTGTAGAGTAAAATTCTAATTCTTTTTCAAGAAATTTTTGCAAATAAGTATAAAAAGACATTTTAAGAGGATCCTAAATATAAAAACGAGAAATGCAGAACAACGAAATTAATCGTTGATTTCTTTTTTTATATTATCGAGTACTTTATTAGCAGTATCAAGTACTTTGTTTTCTGTTTTTTTTGATTCAAGGTTAAATTTATTTAACAACCAATGGACTGGTTTAGAGTCTACAATTTTGTCATGAAAATAGTAAAAAACTTTTTCATCGTTTTTGGCTGGAATAGAAAAAATGAACAGCCAAACTAATCCGTATAATAAAAATATGATTGTTTTTTTTAAAACTGTAAAAATCATCTTGACGTCCCCTCTGGCTTATCAATAGCATTAATTGGGTATGTAATACAAAATATACCATTTTGTAAAGAAAATTTTTTGAGGATCAATATTTGTATGAACCATGAACCACCTATTGAGCTGCAACCTATCGCGAATTTACATAAAAATTGTACAAATTTTTTTGAGAAATTTCATGAAAAACATTTAAAAAATATGTCATGTAAACTTGGTTGTTCAAAATGCTGTTACGTAGACATATCTATTTTTCAAGTTGAAGCATATATAATTATTAATTGGCTATATTTATTAGATCAAGAAAAAAAACATAAAATATTAGAACAACTTAAAGCGTCAGATAATTTAGAACAACAAAATACCAAAAAAAGTAAACAAAAACCGTGCGTATTTTTGCATAATGATGGATGCTCAATATATGAGGTTCGTCCCGCCATTTGTAGAACACAAGGGCTGCCTTTACAATATAAAATTTCGAGTGATAAAAATCAAGAAAACTTAGCAGTAGATGTCTGTCCATTAAATTTTACGCAAGAAAACTCTCTACCAGAAAAAGCAGAATGGCTAGATCTTGATAGATTAAATATACTTATAAGTATAGCAGAAAACTTTTTTCATAAAAATAAAACTGATTCAAATATAATTTTAGATTCAAAATTTATCAATAATCAAGATCGTGTTTCATTAAAAGATTTAAAAAAATTTATTATTAATTATTTAGAAAATGGGGTAATAAGCTAATTTTTTTGATTAAGTGAATTTTTGAAAAAACACTAAAATTAATCAATAAACTCAACAAAAAAGGATCTCAATAAAAAATATTGAGATCCTTTTTGAGAAAGCTAGTGTTAACCAACATAGGTAGGCTTAAAACCTACTTACCGCCGGTTCTTGCTGCACGACGACGTCTAAGCAACTTTCTTTTTTTACGACCAACTTTACGACGTCCTTTTGGATGCTTACGACGATGACGGGATCCGTGCATACCAACCTCCTGAAATAGTTAAAAATTAAGGATAATTCAAATTCGAGCCTTAAATTAAGGCTAAGCCGAAACAATGCAGATACCATCCGATGGTTCAATTTGCAAGAAAAAATTTGCTCTCAAAAAAGAAACAGAAATTAAAGGTTAGAATGATATTTAGAAGGTCTTATTTTTAAGAGCTTGGGACTTTAGCTAATATTGTGATAACAGTAAATTTGAAGCTATGTTCTCCTTGTTTAATGGATTCTTGAGCAATCGTGGAATGAAAGATAACATGCGCATAAACCTAAAGTTTAGATTTAACTCAGGCTCTTTGCTAGCATATTTTATCATTTCTGCAATTGGGTTTATGATATTGTACGCTATAATTTGGACCTTATCGGTTCGAGCCGAGCGGATTGCAAATTTAAGGCATGATGTTTCTCTTATTATGGGTGGCATCTCTGGGAGTATTTTAGGTACAGCTGAACTTGACTCGCAGGGGTTGCAAGATCAGTCCCAGTCATTGATGCAGGAATACCTTAATTTTACTTTTGATTCTAAAAAATCGCAAAGCCAAGAACGAGTTGCTAAAGTTTCGGTATATTTTTTAAATCCAGAAAGACATTTAATTGGAGAGTGGGTATCTCCTGATAATATCCCACACGAGTGCCTAGAAAAAAGAACAGAGTACTTTCAGCCAGCGCGTTCTCCTTATCCATATTTAGTTGAGCTAACCATCAATACTTGCAGCAAGGATTCATTAAGTTTATTTGAATTTCATAGTATTTCATTGCCAATCATAGTTTCCACTGGTGTAATCCTATTTTGGGGGCTGTGTATTTTTGCAATGTTACATTCCATTCATTATGCTGGTAAATTACTTGAGCAAACAGAAGATGTTGATGAACTTCTCGAAAAGACAGATAAAATTTATTGGTTAAATGTAAGAATTTTAGCACAAAAAGCAGTTCAGGTACGAGGAAAGAACTTGCAATTTTATCAAACTCTAATTTTAGATGCGCAGCACGATATCGCTAAAATTTTAGACGCAATTGCTCATAAATACGATCATCAAGATCTCAATTATAATATTACTTCAATACGCGGTATCATGCAAAGGCTTGCTATTGAAGTTCGCTCATCAAAAGAACATTACCAAGAAGTGAATTTATCTAAGGAATTAAATTATGATGAATTATTAAGATATATTAATCCACATTTTATGGGTAATTCTATAGAAAATAATATACCTAAAAATATTTTAGTTAAAATTTCTGATATTTCTTTGTTTGAAAGAATAATTGTTAATTTATCTTCTAATTCAGTAAAGCATTCTATGTATCCATCTAAGATTAAATTATTTTACGAAAATAATTATTTTTCTTTAAGAGTTTATTCTTTAGTAACTATTTTTTCGGCGTTAAAAATACATTTTGCTAAATTAACAAATAGAATAGATTTAAAAAATATAGATTCACCAGTTTTATTTCAATTTTTTGGAAGATCTGGGAGAGGATTATCAATAATTAAAAGAGGTATTATTAAACTTAAAGGAAAAATGTTATTTAATATAGAGAATAATCAAGTTGAAACAGGGTTTGATATTCCTGCAGTACTTTTGCAAGAGCAAGCTGTTATGATAGCTGATTCTGCTGCTAAAAGAAAAAAAGTAATTTTTTTCAAAAACGAATTGCTGATTAAAACATCAATTGAACATGGTCTAAAAAAATATCTAATTGATATCCAAGAGCTCAATAATTTGATAAAAACAAGTCATAATGGAGAAAAGGTAGAGGTTGTTTCTGATGAAGATATTTCATTACCTGAATCGTTTATTTTAAAACTTATTACAAAGAAAGAACGAATTGAGGGTTTGGCTTTAAATTGGATTGGAGATGCTAAATAATGGTATCAAGAGTCTTCCCTATATCAAGATGGTTGGTTGTTGATGACACTCCAGAAGATGCAGATGATATTGTGTTAGCAATTGAAGGCTTAGGTGGAAAAGCAGATATTGCAGATAGTATTAAAGCTGCAGAAAAATTACTTAGAAAAAATATATATGACGTTTGTGTTGTTGATTGTTTTTATAAAGGTACAAATAAGTGGGGAGTAGATTTATTACCAGATTTGCGTGCAACTTTGCCCGGCCTACCTGTCATTATGATTTCTAATTCTGACGATTTAGAGTTACCTGGTAAAGTTGTGCGGTCTGGTGCAGATATGTTTTGCCCAAAGCTTCGAGATTCTTTTTCATTAACAAAAGTGTTAGGTGCTGCCGCACTACAGGCAACTACAATTCGTAAATTAAAAATTTTAGAATTTGATTCAAGATTTTCAAAAGAAATTTTTTTATTAAAACAAACCTCAGACTCTTTTGAGCATTCTACGAGAAGAAAAGAAGAGCGTTTATTAATTTGTGGTGCCTCTGGGACAGGAAAAACTATTGGGTCTCAGTTATTTGCACATCAGTTTTTAAAAAATAATTATGGGAGTTTATCACGTAATATTGTTTACCATGACTGTGCTTCAAAATCAGATGAGGCAAATTATCTATTATTTTTTGGAGACTCTAGAAATATTGGAAATACTCTACAATTGAGTTTATTTGAAAGAGCTGTTGGAGGAGTTTTAATTCTTGACAACTTGCATGCTCTTTCGCAAGAAAATCAAAATAAACTTAAAAGTGTTTTTGATTCAGAATATGTTCCTTCTAATTTGGGTGATGGTAGTTTATCAATTAATTTAATTAAGTTTGTTGGAACTTATTGTACAGATTACCAAAATAAAATTGCACCAGGTTTTTTAGAAGCATATGCTCATCGAGAAATCGATCTGCCCTCAATAGCAGATTTAAATCATGATCTGAGTAAAGCGATTCAATTTATTATAGATCAAATTTCACAATCAAGTGAAGATTTAAAAATTTCAGCCAGCCCAGAAGTCATTAGTAAAATATTAGATCTTGCAGCAAATCATATATTTTCAGCAAATTTTCGTACGTTGCATCAAATTATTGAAAATGCAATTTCAAAAGCATTAACAGACCATCGAAGTCAAATTTATCCTTCTGATATCGAAATAGTTGGAAGCATGCGCACAACCTCTGTTCAGGATACTCAAATTGCCTCTTCTCGTTCTGTTAAAAATTACGGAGAAGTTTTAGAGGGACGTTTTGGAGAGGCATTGCTTAAGTATATCTTCTCAGGCGAAAATTTCGATGAAGCAAAAGATGTTTTAAGAAAAATAATGATTAATGTTGCGTCTAAAAAATATGGTGGTAATAAATCAAAAATTGCATCATCATTAGGTATTTCGCGTCAAAGTTTATATGATCATGAAGAAAGCGAATAAGTATTGTTACTTTTGCAAGATAAATTTTTAAGTTAAACTGTAATAACGGCAAAACTCACTTAAACATACAATAAGAGGCGATGTTATGGCTAGTATTTTTACAGATTTCTCCTCGCCAAGTAAGTTAATTCAAACAGCCTGGCCAAAGTTTAATAAGTTTCCAGGTGGTAATAAAATTTTTACAACACTTGTTTCAAAGTATATTCCTTATACAGGATCTATTTCTCCATTAATACTCACAATTGAGCATGGACAAGCTCGGGTATTTCTAAAAGATCATAAAGCAATTAGAAATCACTTAAACTCAATTCATGCAATTGCGCTTGCCAATGTAGGAGAATTTTCAACAGGATTGAGTTTAATTTCTCAACTACCACATGATATGAACGCTATACTCGTAAAAATTGAAGTAGAATATTTAAAAAAAGCCAGAGGAAATTTAATTTCTGAATGTATTTTTAATTTAAAAAATCCTATAGAAAACAATCAAGAATTTAAACTTCTGTCTTCTATAACAAATACTGATCATGAAGTTGTCACTAATGTACATGCAATTTGGCGAGTAAGAACTAAACAATAATTTAAAGTTGGTTAAAAAATGAAAATTGAAAACGCATTCACACGTCTTGTTGGAATTGAGTATCCCATCATTTGCGGCGCGATGTATCCTTGCAGCAATCCAGGGCTTGTTGCGGCAGTTTCGCAAGCAGGCGGTATTGGAGTTATCCAGCCTTTATCTCTAGTTTTTGTTCATAGATATGATTTTCGTGAAGGCTTGCAGTACATTAAAAAATTAACTACAAAACCCGTTGGAATGAATATAATTACAGAAAAATCTTCAAAAATTTATGAAGATAGAATGAAAAAGTGGCTAGAAATAGCGCTAGAAGAAGGAGTTCGTTTTTTTGTAACATCATTAGGAAATCCAAAATGGGTTGTGGATCGTGTTGCCTCAATGGGAGGCATTGTATTTCATGATGTGACCGAAAAAAAATGGGCAGAAAAGGCAATTCAGGCTGGAGTGCATGGTTTAATCTGTGTGAATAACAATGCAGGAGGCCATGCAGGCACTCACGGTTTTGAGTCTATATACAAAGAGCTATCAGACTTTAATGTGCCTATCATTTGTGCTGGCGGTATAGGTGACAAGAAATCGTATCAGGATGCAATGCAGATTGGGTATATGGGAGTGCAGATGGGAACTCGTTTTATTGCTACGCACGAATGCAACGCGCACGATGATTATAAAAGAGCAATTATTAAAGCAACTTCAAATGACATTGTGCTAACAGAAAAAATTTCGGGGGTTCCCGTTTCTGTTATAAAAACAGAATACATCTCTAAAGTAGGCACAAAAGCCAGCCCGATTGCAAGATATATGTTAAAACATAGTAAGTTAAAGCATTGGATTAGAGCGTATTACACTTTTCAAGCTGTATGGAAGTTAAAAAGAGCGTCGTTAGAGGGTTCTGGCTATAAGGATTACTGGCAAGCAGGTAAAAGTGTTGATGGATGTCATGAAGTTTTGTCTTCAGCTGAAGTTATTCATGGGCTTGTTGGGTAGCTCAACTAAGGTTTATTTTTTTAAATCCTCACCTCTTAAATAATTATTCAATAATTACAAATACTTTTAATTGATAGGTGCGAAATTCTCGCAAATTATTTTGCTTAATATTTAGGCTAAAAAAAAATTAAAATATTTTGTAAAAATGTTTGACAACTCAAAATTTGTAATGCAAGTTGTGTTTCTCGCTACGGGCGCACAAGCAAAGCTTCAAAAGCTTAAGTGAGTGTGAAAGTAGAGAACAAGTTATTTGACAAGAGAAGAGAGCAGAAACAGAGTGCGGGACGAAAGCCGAGTGTGAGAGTTTGAGTAGAGTTTAAGCTTCGTAAGCGGTTTAGAGGAAGTCAAACAGGAGCACGAAGCGAGAGCGTCCCTAGTAAGAGCCGCAAGGTTTTTACAAAGAGACGACGTCAAGAAGAAGAAAAAGTCGCAAGACAAGAAATAAGAGCTAAGAGTTTGATCCTGGCTCAGAACGAACGCTGGCGGCGTGCCTAACACATGCAAGTCGGACGGAGGTAGCAATACCTTAGTGGCGCACGGGTGAGTAATGCATGGGGATCTGCCTTGTGGAGGGGTATAACTACGGGAAACTGTAGCTAAGACCGCGTAAGCAGAGTCGCAAGACTTTGGAAATGCTGGGACCGTAAGGCCAGCAGCCATAAGATGAGCCCATGTTCCATTAGTTAGTTGGCGGGGTAACGGCCCACCAAGGCGAAGATGGATAGCTGGTCTGAGAGGACGATCAGCCACACTGGGACTGAGACACGGCCCAGACTCCTACGGGAGGCAGCAGTGGGGAATATTGCGCAATGGGGGCAACCCTGACGCAGCAACGCCGCGTGAGTGACGAAGGCCTTCGGGTTGTAAAGCTCTTTCGGCTGGGGAGAAGGGAAAGCAGGTTAATAGTCTGTTTTTTTGATGGTACCAGAAGAAGAAGCACCGGCAAACTTCGTGCCAGCAGCCGCGGTAATACGAAGGGTGCGAGCGTTGTTCGGAATTACTGGGCGTAAAGGGTTCGTAGGCGGGCATGCAAGTCAAGTGTGAAATCCCTGGGCTTAACCTGGGACGTGCATTTGAGACTGTGTGTCTTGAGTGTTGGAGAGGGTGGTGGAATTGCTGGTGTAGGAGTGACATCCGTAGAGATCAGCAGGAACACCGGAGGCGAAGGCGACCACCTGGCCGACAACTGACGCTGAGGAACGAAAGCGTGGGGAGCAAACAGGATTAGATACCCTGGTAGTCCACGCCGTAAACGATGATAACTAGGTGTTGGAGGAGTTGACCCCTTCAGTACCGGAGCACACGCGTTAAGTTATCCGCCTGGGGAGTACGGCCGCAAGGCTAAAACTCAAAGGAATTGACGGGGCCCGCACAAGAGGTGGAGTATGTGGTTTAATTCGAAGCAACGCGAAGAACCTTACCTGGGTTTGACATACCGTGAAAAGCGCAGAGATGCGTAATAGTAGCAATACACACGGATACAGGTGCTGCATGGCTGTCGTCAGCTCGTGTCGTGAGATGTTGGGTTAAGTCCCGCAACGAGCGCAACCCTTTCCCTTATTTGGCATCATTAAGTTGGCAACTATAGGGGTACTGCCGGTGATAAACCGGAGGAAGGTGGGGATGACGTCAAGTCCTCATGGCCCTTACATCCAGGGCTACACACGTACTACAATGGCCAAGACAAAGCGAAGCGAAATCGAGAGGTGGAGCAAAACGCAAAAACATGGTCTCAGTTCGGATTGTGGTCTGCAACTCGACCACATGAAGTTGGAATCTCTAGTAATCGCAGATCATCAAGCTGCGGTGAATACGTTCCCGGGCCTTGTACACACCGCCCGTCAAACCACGAAAGTTGTATAAGCCAGAAGCAGGTGGGCTAACCGTAAGGGGGCAGCTTGCCAAGGCTTGTGCGATGATTGGGGTTAAGTCGTAACAAGGTAGCCGTAGGGGAACCTGCGGCTGGATCACCTCCTTTCTAGGAATAGAAGGATTGCCGTAAGGCAGCCTCAATTCTAGGTCAAAGTCCCGCACTCTGTTTTTGCAATCTTCTTTAAGTCAAAGAAAACGAAAAAGGCATCAGCCAAAGAGAGGAATCTTTTTTGAGTTGATAGTTTTTTTGTTGAAGGGCGCTTAGCTCAGTTGGGAGAGCACCAGATTTGCATTCTGGGGGTCAGGAGTTCGACCCTCCTAGCGTCCACCATAAGAGAAGCGCTGGGTAAAGAGACCCAGAGAGTTATTTGACAAGAGAATAAGACGTAAGAAGAGAGAGAAGAAGAGCACGAGATAGGCATGCGAGTGTTTTATCGAGTGTGAGAGTAGAGAGCTCAAAGCGAATGATGTCTTTGAGGAAGTAATTAAGGGCGTACGGAGGATGCCTAGGTATCGGGAAGCGAAGAAGGACGTGTTAGGCTGCGAAAAGCATCGGCGAGCCGCCCAAAAGGCTTTGACCCGGTGATGTCCGAATGGGGGAACCCCACCGTTAAGGTGACCACAGACTGAATAAATAGGTTTGTCGGAGCGAACGAAGGGAATTGAAACATCTTAGTACCTTCAGGAAAAGAAAACAAATAAGTGATTCCGGTAGTAGCGGCGAGCGAACCTGGAAGAGGCCAAACCGCAGGAAGTGATTTCTGTTGGGGTTGTGGGACTGTATAAAGTGAGTGATTGCGGCTAGGGGAAAGTGCTGGAAGGCACGGCCAAAGAAGGTGAAAGACCTGTACCCGAAAGCCAAGACACTGCGAGCAGTATCCCGAGTAGCACAGGACACAAACATCCGGTGTGAATCCGGCAGGACCATCTGCCAAGCCTAAATATTCCCCGATGACCGATAGTGAACAAGT
>NZ_CP146516.1:387500-452500 GCF_037081835.1 Spirobacillus cienkowskii
TACGTGAACCCCTTCTCTCCTAAAAACTGAGAACCTCACGTTCTAGTCTCGATTTGGCTGTGCTGATTGCGGCGGGGAAATACCGGATCCCATTCCGAACTCCGAAGTCAAGCCCGCCTGCGGCAATGGTACTGCACCCTTAGGTGTGGAAGAGTAGCTCGGTGCAGCCTTTATTTTTTTATACCTCCTTGATGCAGCCATTTATAGTAAAACGGTTTATTGAGATCGGTTATACCTTTTTAGTCTTTTTTAATTAAGTACCTTTTATGAACTTTACCGATACACTATTTATTGAAAACTATTTAAAACCACTTGCGATATCTGATTTAACAGAAATTCAAAAATTGTGTATAGAGCCTATTTTTCAAGGTAACTCAGTTTTTGGGCTAGCGCCAACAGGATCAGGAAAAACATTAGCATTTGTATTGCCTTTATTATTAAAAGTTGATGTTTCATCTCGAAATTCACAACTTTTAATTTTGACTCCTACTCGGGAATTAGGACTCCAAATTGCTAAAGTTGCTAACCAAGTTGCAAAGCTTGTTTTGCAAAATGAAGGTAAAAACGTTTTAATTCGGACAGCTTTTGGCGGCACTCCTATTTCGGCTCAAATTGAGGAAATTGTTAAAAAACCTCATGTAATTATTGCTACACCAGGGAGACTTATTGATTTACTAGAAAGAGAAATTCTTTCTTTAAAAACAATAGGGACTTTAGTGTTAGATGAAGCTGATATATTGGTTAATATGGGTTTTTCAGATCAAGTAGAAGCAATCGTTGAATATTTGCCAAGCGGTATTCAAGTCGCAATGTTTTCTGCTACAAAAAACTCAGAAGTTTCTGACTTAGAAAATTTATTACTCAAAGATTGTAAATATATTTCTGCATCTGTCCAAAATGATGGTTTGACTAACAATCATAATCAGCTTCAAAATTTAATTCAGCACTTTTATGTAAAAACAGCAGATAAAAAAAGCAAAGAGCAATTATTAAAAGAAATTATTTCTAAAGTAATTAATAGCGATAATAATAAGTGTCTTATTTTTTGTCATACAAGAGAAAATGTTCACCAGCTTGCAAGTGTTTTAAAAAAAGATGGTTTTAATGTTGATGCACTTTCTGGAGAACTTGGACAGGTTTACAGAAATAGTATTTTAAGAAATTTTAAAACCGGTAGTTTAAATATACTTGTCGCTACAAATATTGCAGCGAGAGGCATTGATGTTTCTAACTTGCCATATGTGATTCATTTTGATCTTCCTTATACAATTGAGGATTATATTCATCGCTCAGGTAGAACTGGACGTGCAGGCAATAATGGCGCAGTTGTTTCTTTTTGCGAAAACAAAAGTTTTAAATTTTATGAAAACTTAATGAAAGAAGCTAAAATTGAGTACTCTGAATTTAAACAATTTAAAAAAGATCAGAGTTCACAAATAATTTCTCCTAAAAATACTACACATTATTTGAAGGTTTTTATCAACAAGGGAAAAAAAGATAAAATTCGACCAGGAGATATTGTTGGGGCTTTAATTAATGAGTTTAATTTATTAAAAGGTGATATAGGGAATATATATATATTTGATAGATTTTCTCATGTTGAAGTAAATCAAGAATATAAAAATATTTTATTAAATAAAAATTTAAAGATAAAAAACCTCCTTGTTAAGATAAAAGAATCTAATTAAATTAATTTATTTTTAAAGTTTTTAAAATTTCCTCGTAATTTTGTTTGCCAATTTCATTATAGTCAATTAAAATATTTTTTAAATAAGTATCATTTTTGAATTCAATAATTGATCTATATGTCGGAAAGTAGTTAGGGTTTTTTGTGCCCTGATGTGTAATACAAATCACATTTTTTTTAATTAAATACTCTAAATAAGCGTCAAGTTGTTGGTTTTCGATGTTGGTATTTTTTTGAATAAAAGTGTATGAAGATGGAAGATTATTTATTTGATACTGATTAAGAATTGTTTTAAATATATTAATGCAATCAATGACTCCTTGAATAGGTATGTTTTGTTTTTCATTTTTTATATTATAAAAAAGTATTTTCTGTGAAGATATTGTAAAGGCTGCTCCAGATAAAATAATAACCCATATTGCTCTTAGCCAGATAAAAAATAGTAATGCAATGATAGGAACAGATCCGTACATATACATAGGGTTATATGCAAGAGATTTTTTTACAAGAAAAATATTAATAAATTGTAAGCATTCAAATAATCCGCAGGCAATAAAAGCACCAATTGCAATAGACGTAAAACTCACTCTTTTACTTGGCATTACGTAGTAAATAAATATGAAAAATATCCATTCAAAAAAAATGCCAATTAAACTTCTAAAAGTGTTTGTGCTATAATTAAAGTAAAAAAAAGAATTGCTGAAATTTATTAATTTAATAAAATTGTCAGATTTTAATAGTATTATGCTAAAAATAAAAGGAGCAATGGTAATAATTGACCAAGATTTTAAAATTCTTTTAATATACCCTGTATTATTGCTAAAACCCATAATATTATCAATAATGTCTTCGATTTTTAAAATAAGTAACATGACTGTAATAAGAAAAGTAACAAAAGATATAATTCCAAGATCTCTTAACTTAAGATTTGAAACAATTGTTTGAAGATAAATTGAGATGTCAGGCCCTACATCTGTACCAAAGTGTCGCAATATTAGTGGATTTAATGTTTTTGTAAATAAATTATTAAATCCATGAAATGAATGAATAAATGTAAATATAACTGCAAGAAAAGGTACAATTGAAAGAATAGAAATGTACGTGAGCAATGCTGATTTTTCAAGTATCTCACTATGATGTACAGTGTAAAATGACTCTTTGATAATAAGTTCTATTTTTTTAAATATTAGGTTTTTCTTTAAAGCAAAAACAATTTCACGTGGTCTAGGTCTTTTTGTTTTCAATTTTAAATGTTTAACGAGATTTTTAAATTTTACTCTCAATTTTTCCTCGATAATTAATAAATTTTAATTACTTAGTTAATTATCTTAATTCCTGTCGTTGATGTAAAGGTATCAAGTACATTTTTGCCTACAATCAGAGTTGTCAGAACTGATTTTGCAGTGAGCGCTTCGTTGGTAAATAATATGCCTTCTTTAATAAGAGGAGTATTTGAAGTATTACTATCTAAAATTATTGGGCAGATTTTTTCTATGCACGCTATAAAGTCACTAATATTTGTGAAATTAGCATTTAGTATATCTGAAATTCTTAGGTGAACCCAAATGGCAAAAGTACCAGTTTGAATACGTTTTGAAATTTCTAGAGCAACACGTCCCATTGTAATACGAGGATTGATTTCACACAAAGGTTTAATTCTATATCCATAAGTAGAATTTTTATCTTCGTAAATAAAAGCATCGATGCCAAATGGACCTTCAAAATTGGTTTGTAAAAGATTAGCACCTACAAAAGTAGAAACTGCTTTAAGAATTTCTTCAATTCCATTCGTGTTATTAAAATTATTATAAAAGAATTTTTTATAGTTTAAGCTATGGTGAAATTTTTTTGAACCAACGAATGTGCCTTTATACTGACCATTTTGATTTGTTAAAAATTCTGTGGAACCAATATTTATAATTTCTTTTAATTCAGTTATTTTAGATTGATAGGAAAGATCTGATACTTTATTAAACCACGGTTCAATGATAAGAGAGTTTTGTTCTTTTAGAATTTTTTTAATCCAGTTACTCTCTGATTTAGTCAAATCACAAGATCTAACCTTTTTCATGTTTTGTCCAGAACATCCATATGGTGCTTTAATAACAATAAAAGAATAATTATTAGCGCTAAAAAAATCAGAAATAATTTTAATTGCTGAATCATAACAAAAAGCAATTTTAGGTAATTGATCCGGAGAAGGAAAGATGTTTCTAAAATTTTCAAAATGGTTTAATAATTTATTTAGTACCTCTAAAGAGTATATTTTAGAATAAATAATTTTAATATTAATATTAAAAAAATCTTCATTAAAAATATTATTTTGAAAGTCACTTTTACTAATCATTTTTGGTTTAAATAATTTTAAAAAAGCAATACTTTCTGGACTCCACCCCCAGGGTTTTAGTGAACTCACGTAGTTATGTAAGAATTTTTTAAGAATAATTTTATTATCTTGTACTAATTGCCATTCGGGTATTGCAAAACCACACGCTTGAATTTTACTTAAAAAATCATTTCCAGGAATTCTTTCAACTAAAACAATATCTTCTTTTGAAGCAACAAATTGCATTAGAGAAGAGCAGTCATTTTTAAGGTTTTTAATTGTAGATGAGGGAGTAAAACCAATATTTTTTCTGGCAATTTCCTTTTCACAATCTGGATTAAAAAAAAGAATACTTGGTGGTCTACCTTTAGAAGTTGAAAATAAGGATAACTTTTTAATATAATTATCAGTTAGCCCAGATTTTTTTCTTCCTGCTTCATCAAAAAGTATACCTTTAGCTCGTGCTGGAGTTAGAGGATATTTTAAAGCATTTGTATAGGCATCCCAATCTGAAACATTAGGGTCTTTCCATTTATGAAACCATGAAACTCCATGTTTGACGTGACCTATCTCTTCTAAATACACTTGCTCAAGGATCGATGCCGTTATGAGGTCTTCAACTTTTAACATTAAGTTTTTATAAAATAACGAATAATCTAAATTTGCTTGCTCAAAAGTCATACTCATTTGAGTTACAAACTCAAAAGGCGATTGAAGTGATGACAGACAATTCCAAAAAAACGAATTAACTGGAATTTCACCAAAACTAACCCCTAATTGGTGCATTCTTTCTATATATAAAGATAGATGATTTTGTTCCTCTAAAATTGTTTTCGCAATTCCCATTCTAAAAGTTTTTGGTGCATCTGGGAATTTTAATAATACTAAAGCCATAATTTCCATTGCTAACAGTTCATGATTTGCAAAAAAATGAAGAATATATCCTCTTTGTTCGTTACGATAAATTTGCTCTCTATTGGGAAATTTAGTTTTTTTTATTGCAGAATCATCTCTAGCCTTGAGTTCAGCTGGCCTACCAGGACTTTTTGGTGCAGTTATTGCCTTGTATTTTTTATTGTCAGTTAAATTAATGGGCTTCAAAAGTTTGTCACTGTTAATATTCTGACCAAATAGAATTATTTCTGCAAACTCATTTAATTCCATAAATTTAATCCTTAATACACGGCAGATATTGCATACGTTGGAAAAGATTGCCGATAGTTTATGCGACATAAAGAACAAACCTGCTCAATATTTTTATGGCAAACTTGAATCAAGATGGCAATAAAAATTTCACCATAATGATATTTAGTGGTTAAGGAAAATTTTATGGCGGAAAACGAAGAAAAAAAGGCTGATGAAAAAAAAGGTGACGAAAAAGGAAATGATAGTCCTACAAAAGGCGATAAGAAAAACAAATTAGTATTGATTGCTGGAATAGCTGGAGTTCTTTTAGTTGCTCTTGGTGTTGGTGGCTTTTTTATAATGAAAACCTTAGGTGGTAATAAAAACCATGATGATGTTGCGCAAGAGCAGCATGATCCACATCAAAATGCCGGTAATAAGGATGAAAAAAAAGATGACAAGAAAAATAGTGAACCTAAAAAAGATGAACCAAAAAAAGATGAGCACAAGAAGGATGAACCTAAGAAAGATGAACCTAAAAAGGACGATCCTAATAAAAAGGCTGAACCACCTAAAAGTGATCCAAATG
Source organism: Spirobacillus cienkowskii (assembly GCF_037081835.1). Taxonomy (GTDB): domain Bacteria; phylum Bdellovibrionota_B; class Oligoflexia; order Silvanigrellales; family Silvanigrellaceae; genus Silvanigrella; species Silvanigrella cienkowskii. The sequence goes on from NZ_CP146516.1 coordinate 393,228, forward strand.
CTAAACCAGAAGAACCTAAAGGAACAGCAAATTTTGGTGATACATTCTCGCTTCCTAAAATAGATTTAAATCTTGGAAATGCAATTGAAAATAGATTTATCAGGATTGCAATTGCAATTGAATATAGAGGTGGCGAAAATCAGGGACTAGAATTAAAAAAGCGAGAAGCTCAAATTAAGGATATTGTAATAACTTCAGTAACAAGCAAGACGCGACTTATTTTAATTTCAGAAAATGGAAAAGAAAATTTAAGAAGAGAAATTTTAAATAGAATTAATGAAGTTACAGATAGGCCAATTCAAAATGTTTACTTTACTGAATTTTTTGTGGAGTAAAGCATGGATCAAGTATTAAGTCAAAACGAAGTTGATGCACTATTAAATGCTGTATCTGATGGTAGAGTTGAAGGTAGCGACGCACCAAAAGATGCATCAGGTATAGTCCATTATGATTTAGCAAATCAAGATCGAATTATTCGTGGACGAATGCCTACTTTGGACATTATTCACGATAGATTTATCAGACTTTTTAGAATTTCATTATCTTCAGCATTAAGAAAAGTTGCAAATATTGGAGTAAATAGCTCTGGGCCAATTAAGTTTGGAGAATTTATGAATTCTCTGCCACTTCCAAGCTGTTTAAATATTTTAAGATTAGATCCTCTTCGTGGATCTGCTGTTATGGTAATTGAAAGTAAACTTTTGTATGCATTGGTAGATAGTCTATTTGGTGGTTCTGATGTTCCCTATACAAAAATTGAAGGTAAAGATTTTACTCAAATTGAAATTAAAGTAGCAAGAAGAATTGTAATGTCTGCAGTTGATGATCTCGAAAAAGCATGGGCACCTGTTTTTCCATTAAAAATTACTTATTCTAGAACCGAAATTAATCCACAATTTGTTGCAATAGTTCCTCCTAGTGATGTTGTAATTTCTACAGCATTTGATGTTGAATTAGAAAAAATGAGTGGCTCTATTAAATTAGTATTTCCGTATTCAACGCTAGAACCAATTAAATCAAAATTAAGTGTTGGATTTCAAAATGAACAATTAGAAGTTGATCATATTTGGATCAATAGAATTAAAACTCAGTTATTAGGTACCAGTGTGAACTTGATATGTAATATTGGAAGCTGCTGGATTAATTTAAGAGATCTTATGGAGATTTCTAAAGGTGATGTTTTACTTTTAGATCGTGATGCAGATAAACCATTAGATATTACAGTCGAAGGTATTCATAAATTTCGAGGTATTCCTGGAATTATTCGCGGAAATAAAGCAATTAAAATTACAGAAATAATTGGAGATAATTAAAATGGCAGACTTAAATGAAGGTTTTCGACCAGAGGATTTTGGTCTTGAAGGAGGAGATGAAGGCGATGCTGCTGCAGCGAATGCCGCAGCAGAGGCAGATGCTGCAGCAGCTCCACCTCCGTCATTAAAAGATGATGACTCAATGAAGAATATCGATCTTTCAAGAATGAAAATGGTTTTAGATGTTCCTCTTAAAGTAACGGTAGAGCTTGGAAGGACAAAGCTACTTGTAAATGATTTATTGCAGCTTGGGCAAGGGTCTGTCATAGAACTCGATAAAATGGCAGGTGAACCAATGGAGATTTTTGTTAATGATAAGCTTGTGGCAATGGGAGAAGTTGTTGTTGTTAACGAAAAATTTGGTGTTCGGTTAACAGATGTAATGAGCGGTATTGGAATGGATGAATCAAATTCAGGAGATAGCGTTTAGATAATATGGAGTATTATATGAAATTTAAACGGTCATTTTTTTTATTATTTTATAGCTTAATTCTAACTAATAACTCTTTTGCTGAACAAATTAAAGAGTCTACTGTACCGCCGATTAAGTATCCAGAAAAAAAATATGATGAATCTCAATTTAGACGAGAGATTATAAATTCATTTTTTAATAATGAAGCCACGGATAAAGATTCAAGTAATATGACAGGAAATCAAAATTATTTAAGTAACGAACAAAATAAAAGAATTGATTCTTATAATAATAGTCAAAATAACTTGAATATTAATCTTGAAAAAAGAGAAAGTGCAGATAATTTAGAAAAATTAATGGAAAAAAATGTCATAAAGAAAAAAGCAGAAATAAAAAAGAAAAATTTAATGGATCTACCAGAAAAAGACTCAACTCGTAGTGATTCAGAAATTTGGAAAGTAATATTATTATCATTAATATTTATCGGGTTCTTATTTTTATTTGGATTCTTTTTAATTAGATTTAAAAAGCAAGGGTTATTTTCTTTAAATAAATCAGAAAAAACAATGGAAGTTGTTTCTACCCTTTCAATATCTCCTAAAAGGCAAGTAATTATACTTAGGATTAGAGATCAAGAAATTGCAGTATCAAACACAGAGAATGGAATAACATTTTTAACAGAAATTGGTTCATCATCATCTTCTTCTGCTGGAGGAGGTATAAATGAAAAAAGAGCATTACAAATTAGCGAAAAATATTTTCTTCCTTCTCAGGAAAAAAAAATAATTGAAAAGATAGAACAAAAAAAGGAAAATAGCACGAATGAAAAGAGCTTAGAAAAAAAATCAGATATATTATTAAAAGCTCTTAAAAGTATAAATGCAAATTCATTAAATCAAAAAAAGAATAAACAGCTAGATATTGATGATAAGGTAGAATTAAAATCTGAGCCATTTCCAAAGTATTTAGCAAGTCAATTTGAAAATGAAGCAAAAAAAGAAGTAAGAAAGAAAGAGGAAGAAGTTGATAGTGTTGAAAATGTAACTAATTTAATAAGAGAAAAACTACGTTCTATGAAACCTTTAAACTAAATTTTAATTGGCAGGGGATTAACATGAGATTATTGTTTTTATTCAAGTTAATACTCATTTCATTCTTTCTGTCGTTTTCATTATTTGCGCAAGATAATAAAAATAATAATCCAAATAATATGGAAAAAAATTGGCAAGGAGATAATAAATCAGTTCAAAATAAATTAAACTTAAATGAAAATAAAATGCCAATTTTTTCTATAAATATTGCAAATGGCGAAAATCAAGATGATTATGTTCCTGCAATAAAAGTTCTTGCAATACTTACATTGTTAACTTTTGGTCCTGCAATATTACTATTAATGAGTTCGTTTACTAGAATTTTAATTGTACTTTCATTCTTGAGACAAGCATTAGGAACACCAACAATGCCTCCTAATCAAATTATAATTGCAATATCTTTGTTTTTAACTTACTTTGTAATGTCTCCAACTATAACAAAAATATATGATTCGGCAATTGTTCCTTATATGCAAAAAGATCTTACAACTAAAGAAGCGCTTGAAGTTGGTCAAAAACCACTCCATGAATTTATGATGTCTCAAGTAAAATCTGATGATCTTAAACTATTTTATCAAATGAGCAAAATAGAAAAACCAATGACAAAAGATGATGTTCCTATGCGAATATTAGTGCCATCATTTGTTATTAGTGAATTAAAAAGTGCTTTTCAAATTGGATTTTTAGTTTATTTACCATTTATTGTAATTGATATGATTGTAAGTAGTGTGCTTATGGCAATGGGTATGATGATGTTACCTCCAACTGTAGTGAGTTTGCCGTTAAAGTTAATACTATTTGTTGTTGTCGATGGATGGAATCTATTAGCAGGTTCTTTAATAAAAAGTTTTAATTAGGGATTAATTTATGAATAGTCAACAAGTAATAGATATTATATTATCAGTTTTATATATTACAGTTGAAATCTCACTTCCACTTTTAGGTATTGCAATGATTATTGGTTTATTAGTGAGTGTTTTTCAAGCAGCAACTCAAATAAACGAGTCAACATTAAGTTTTTTACCTAAAATTGCGTCAATGATTTTGATATTAATTGTTTTATCACCGTGGATGCTTAGAAAATTAAACGATTATACCCATAGAATTTATGAAAAAATACCAGAAATATCAAGAGGAAAATAAGATTATTAAATGGATCTTTTATCTGTTATTCAATTAAACCCTAAGACTTGGCCACTTGCTGTAATGGTTTTTTTAAGAATTACTACAGTTTTCTTTTTTATGCCAATATTTGGCGATCAAGCTGTTCCTCCGCGTTTAAGAATTCTTCTTGGTTTAGCAGCAACATTTTTTATTTATCCTCTAGTTTCTGATGCGGTATATCAAAAAGAAATGCTCATGCAGTGGAGTGCATTGACGCTTGCGATGGCAACTGTAAGAGAAGTTATTTTCGCGTTTGCTATTGGTTTTTCGGCAAAACTAGTGCTTTATGCTGTTTCAATTGCTTCTCATGCAGTTGGAGTTAATATGGGTTTTCAAGTAGCCTCCATGTTTAGTCCAGGTGCAAATGAGCATGAGTCAGCATATTCGGTATTTAAAAACTGGATTGCAATTGTTTTAATATTAACTTTAAATGTTCATCATATTTTTATTGAAGGTATTTATAAATCATTTATTTATGTCCCTATCGGTGCTACTGCGGATCCCACAGCATTGGGCAAGGTAGCAGTTGGAATAGCGCATGAAGCTTTTTCTTTAGGTTTAAGGTTAGCTGCACCATTAATATCTGTACAAATTTTAATTAATATATCCTTAGGTTTGCTTAATCGAGCACTTCCATCTTTAAACGTATTTATTATTAGTTTTCCTTTTAGCTTTATAGTTACTATGTTGATTATGTATATAAGTGTCACTTCTTTTATTTCTGTTTTAGGCAATTATGGAATGCAAAAAGATGTTTCTTGGTTTGACTCTATGCGACGAGTTTTTGTTCCAGTTTCATCTCCATAAAAATTAAAAAATAAGGTACATAATGGAAAATAGAGAAGAAAATTCAACTCAAGATAAAACAGAAGAAGCAACGGAAGAAAAGAAGCTTCAATTTCGAGAAGAAGGTAATATTGCCAATCCTAAAGAGATAGTTGCTGCAACAACATTAATTTTATTTACAGCATATTTTTATTTTTTTTCAGGAAATATTGTTAATTCATTCTTAATGACGTTTGAACGTTCATGGAATGGGTTTCCATATTATTTTGTAGACTATTCAAGTCTAATAAAAATTTTATTATATTCTTTGTCCCCAATAGTTCCGCATCTTGTTATTATTTTATTTATGTGCACAATTTTTCCATCTTTATTTGGTCTGATATTTACAAAATTTAACTGGTCTTGGAAAAAAGTAACATTTAATTTGGCTAAAGTAAATCCAATTTCTGGAATAAACCGATATTTTAGTCCAAATTTTATTTTTGAATTTGGAAAAATAATTTTTAAATGCTCAATTTTATCATTGATTATTTATTTTGTATTAAAAGATGAAATTAAAAATACTCCTCAAGATTATTTTTATAATAATATTGATTTTATGAAAATATTTGGAAATTCAATATTTAAGCTTTTATTTATTATGTCGATTGCTGGTATTGTTATTGGTATTTCTGATTTTTCTTTTAATTTATGGAAAATTAATAGAGACATGAAAATGACAAAACAAGAATTAAAAGAAGAAGTAAAAAAACATGAAGGAGATCCTCTTTTAAAGTCTCAAAGAAAAAGAATCGCTCGTGATTTTGCAATGAGAAAAAGTTTAAAAGATGTACCGAGAGCATCATTTATAGTAACTAATCCCGAGCATTTTTCTGTTGCTATAAGATATTTTAAAGGAATGACTGCTCCTGTTGTTGTCGCAAAAGGTCAAGATTTAATTGCTTTTAAAATACGAGAAATTGCAAAAATTCATGATATAATCATAGTTGAAAATAAACCATTGGCGCGGACTCTTTATAAAACAGTAAAAGTAGGTCAAGAAATTCCGTCTTCATTATATCAGTCAATAATTGAGGTTATTCGTTATATTTATCAAATGCGTGGAAAAAAATATTTTGAACGAAATTGAGGTTAATTTATGTCAAATACTCAAAATCAAATTGGTGAAGGAGGTTTATTGACTACCTCTCAATCAAGTTTTCTATCTAGAAGTCCTGATCTGATGATTGCAACGGTAATCATTGGTACTGTATTAATGATGATTTTTCCACTGCCTGCAGTTTTAATTGATTTAATGCTTGCTTTAAGTATTTCTGTTTCATTAATTATTCTAATGGTTAGCATATATATTACAAAACCCCTCGAATTTGGAGTATTTCCAACTTTACTATTAATTTCAACATTATTTAGACTTTCGTTAAACGTAGCTACAACAAGAAATATATTATTACATGGCGCTGATGGTGATGTTGCAAATTTGGTTGTCGCGTTTGGTAAAGTTGTGGTAGGCGGAAATTTTTTTGTTGGTTTTGTAATTTTTGTCATTCTTATGGTTATTAATTTTATTGTTATTACTAAAGGTGCGGGACGCGTTGCAGAAGTTGCTGCTCGTTTTACTTTGGATGCAATGCCTGGAAAGCAAATGGCAATCGATGCAGAATTGAATGCAGGACATATTAATGCTGATGAGGCTAAAAAAAGAAGAAAATCAGTAGAAAAAGAGGCTGATTTTTATGGTGCAATGGATGGTGCAAGTAAGTTTGTACGTGGAGATGCAATTGCAGGGATAATCATCACACTTGTAAATATTATTGTTGGATTTGCGATTGGAATTTTAATGTACAAATTGCCACCTGTTGATGCTGTTGCAAAGTTTACTTTGCTCGCAGTCGGTGATGGTCTTATAAGCGCAATTCCAGCGCTTATGATTTCAACAGCTGCAGGTATTATAGTAACAAGAGCAACCAGTGAAGGAAATTTGGGCGTTGAAGTATTAAATCAGATTAGAATTCACCCTAAGGCTTTTTATATTGCTGGAGGTTTAATTTTTTTGTTAGCGATAATTCCTGGTTTTCCAAAAATTCCTTTTTTTACTTTATCTATATTTCTTGCTTTTTTAGGACGTGCTTCAAGTAAATGGATTGAAAGAAAAAATATCACAGATGAAAATTTAAAGTATGCGGATGATCTTAAAAAAGGAGAAAAGGATACCAATAGTTTAGACAATTTGATGAAAGTTGACATGATTGCAATAGAGGTTGGTCATGCATTAGTTCCTTTAATCGATCCAGCACAAGATGGCGAAATTGTTGATAGAATTCAGGGTATTAGAAAACAATTTGCCCAAGAAATGGGAATAATTATTCCTCAAGTACAATTGCGGGATAATTTGCAACTTGAGCCAGGTGGGTATCAGATTTTATTAAAAGGGAACAAAATAGCGTTTGGAAATTTAATGGTTGATTATTTTTTAGCCATGGATCCAGGAACTGTCGAACATCCTATTCATGGAGAAGTAACAAAAGATCCAGTATACGGACTTCCTGCTATTTGGGTTCATAAAAGAGATAAAGAAGAAGCCGTATTTAGAGGGTATACAGTTGTAAACTGCTCAACAGTTATAGCAACAAATATTACAAAGGTTTTAAAAGAGCATGCTGCAGATTTGTTAACTCGGCAAGATGTTCAGTATTTAATTGATAAGTTAAAAGAATCTAATCCGAAAGTAGTCGATGAAGTTATGCAATCTGATAGATTAAATTTAGGAGAAATTGTTAAGGTAATGCAAAACCTGCTTCGTGAAGACGTGTCAGTTCGAGACATTCTTACCCTGTTTGAGTGCTTGGCAGATCATTGTAGAATAATTAAAAATCCTGATGTTCTTGCAGAACAATGTCGTAAAAATTTTGGAAGAAATATTGTCCAAAAGTATACAAACGAAAAGGATGAATTGATTGTTGTTACATTTGATAGATTAATCGAAGACATTTTATCTGGAGGTCTTGTGACAACAGAAAATGGATCGACATATTTAAACTTAGATGCAAAAAATGCTCAGGAAATACTGCAAAAATTATTGAGATCTATGCAAATTTTTGACAAAGAAGGAACGCAGCCAATTTTATTAATTAGTGCAAGAATGCGGCAAGCATTTTATAAATTAGTTTCAAGATATGTCCCTCATTTAGTTGTGCTATCATATGATGAAATACCTACAGAAATTAATGTTAAAAACTTAGAATTGATAGTTTAAATTTTGTCAATAAATGTTTTAAAGGGTGTGCAATGGATATTAGAAGGTTTGAGTCATTCTCCTTACAGGATGCTATAAAGCTTGTAAAGCTAGAGCTAGGACGTGATGCAGTCATTCTTTCAACACGTGAAAAAGAAGTATATTCAGAAGAATTAGAAAAAAACTGTAAAATATATGAAGTTACTGCAAGTCCAAGTGCAACAATTAATGGTAAAGTTATAAATCAAAAGGCAGGTTTAGCATTGCCTAAGGTAGACTTTCCAAAGGTAAAATCAAAAAATGAGGCCACAATTGTTAAAGGCTCTCAAATAAAGAAACCGTTGTTAACTCCTACTCTTTCTAATTTAAATCCTGAAACGAGAAATATGGCAAAGACCTTTGCAAATGCTTTGAATAGAGATTTTGCAAAGGATAAAATAATTAATGTAGAAAAAAGCAAAATAAATTCAAATTATGTTGCTAATGTGGATGAAGTCAATTCTCTTCGCTCTGAATTAGTAAGAGTTAGAAAAGAAATTGAATCACTTCCTCAAGTTGATGTAACAGAGCAAATTCAAGAAATTAAAGTTTTATTGCATGATATTATGAAAGAAAAGTACAAGAAATCGTGCGATTCAGCTAATAATTTTGTTACTGATATAGGAATTCGATTACGTAGTTCTGGAGTTTCTGAAAATTTTATTAATCAGTTAGTCTCATGGTTAATTTCATTGGAAGATCCAAAAACCAAAGAAGACCTCATTAATTCAAATGAAAAATTACGAGAATTTTATTTAAGTTCAACAATAAAATATATTTTTAGATATTTAAAAGTTACTGGCCCATTTCGAGACGAAGCTAATCAGAAAAAAGTGATTTGTTTAGTTGGTCCTACTGGTGTTGGAAAAACTACTACACTTGCAAAAATTGCAGCAAAATTAAAAATAAATGATGGTAAAAATGTTGAATTAGTTTCTTTAGATTCTTATAGAATTGCTGCTGCTGATCAATTAAGAATTTATTCAAAAATATTAGAATGTCCTTTTGCTGAACTTTCTGATAAAAATGAATTAATTAATTTTATTTCTAAAAAACATTCTTATCAATATATTTTAATTGATACAGCAGGTCGAAGTTCAAGATTTTCAGATCAAATGATGTCGCTTAAGAAATTAGGAGAAGCGCCATTACCAATTGAATTTCATTTGGTACTTTCTTGTACAATGAAGCAACGTGATATTGATGAAACAATTAGAGGATTTCGATTTTTATCACTATCTAGTTTAATTTTTACTAAGCTTGATGAATCTTGGGCTTTTGGCGAAATATTAAATAGTAGTATTCAAAATAAAATTCCACTTAGTTACTTTACTACAGGTCAGAGAGTTCCAGAAGATATAGAAATTGCATCAAAAGAGAGAGTTGTTGAAAGGTTACTTAGGCTTTAATTTTAATTAATTCTTTTAGGAATCTACATATGTTTGATCAAGCTTCAAGTTTAAGAGAACTAATGAGAAATGTTCAAAAAGATAGTCAAGTTATAGTTCAGAAAAATGAATATCAAAATAAAATTCCAACTGTTCTTGCAGTTTCGGGTGGCAAAGGCGGAGTTGGCAAAACGTTGACCACTGCAAACTTAGGGCTTTGTATGGCTAGAATGGGAATGCGAACATTGCTTATCGATGGTGATTTTGGCCTCGCAAATTTGGATGTCGTTCTAAATTTAAGACCGCAATACACTTTAGATGATGTTTTATGTGGGGAACGCCATTTGAAAGATATTATTATTACAGGAATAGAAGGTGTTAGAGTCATACCCTCGTCAAGTGGAGTTATGAAAGTTCCTGAGCTGGATAAAATTCAAAAGCTAATGCTGTTAGATCAAATTGAATCTTTAGATGAAGAATTTGATGTTGTATTAATTGATACTCCTGCAGGAGTTTCAAAAAATGTTCAATATTGGACATCTTCAGCCGCAGAAGTCATAATGGTTGTAACGCCTGAGCCAACAAGTTTAGCAGATTGCTATGCGAGTATTAAAATTTTATCACAAATGACTTTAGAAAAATCTTTTAAATTAATTGTTAATATGGTTAAAAATGATATAGAAGCAAAAAAAATATACGAAAAGATTTCTACATTATCAGATGAATATTTGCAAGTTAGAGTTGAATATCTTGGCTTTATTCCATTTGATGAGGCGATGAGAAATTCAATACGAGAGCGTATTCCTTGTGTTCAAAAATATCCGTTTTCTTTAGCCTCTCAAGGTTTGAGAGATATATCAAGACAAATTGTAACTCAAGGAACTGTAGGGCAACTTAAAGGAACAATGCAATTTTTTTGGAGAAAAATGGTATCAGCGAACACTCCTGATATTCTTGGATATCGATAGTTATTTTAATTACTTGATGGAGGAATAATGAGCTTTTCAGGAGCTGCAACTAAAAAGCAATTGGTAGTTGAAACTGATCTAAAAATTAGACAAAAGCGAATTCCTCAAAATCAAACACGTGCAGTTCCTTTAACGAGTGATCCGATGCGTAATCAAATTATAATGGATTACGCTCCTTTAATTAAATATATAGCGCAAAAAATTGCAGCACGTTTACCTTCTAATATTGATTTGGATGATTTATTTTCTGCCGGTGTGATAGGTTTAATGGATGCAATTGATAAATACGATCCTAGTAGAGATAATAAGTTTAAAACATACGCAGAATTTAGAGTGCGTGGTGCAATGTTAGATGAACTGAGAAACCAAGATTGGGTTCCTCGTAGTGTTAGAGAAAGTAACAAAAAAGAAGATAAAGCTAAATTAGAATTGGAACATAAATTAGGACGACCTGCTACAGAAAGAGAAGTTGCAGAATTTTTGGAAGTGTCTTTAGAAGAATATCAAGAGAGAATGGGGCGTACTCGGGTTTCTATGATGAGTCTTGAAGAATTAGGCGGAACGAATACAAACGACAAAAAATCACTTCTTGATTGTTTAGAAAATCCTAATTCTAAAAATCCTTTTATGCTTCTAAAAAATAAAGGAGTTCGTGATATTATTATGAAAACAGTAGAAGAATTACCAGAAAAACAAAAGCTAGTTTTGAGTCTATATTATTATGAAGACTTAAATTTAAAAGAAATTGGCCGAATATTAGACGTAACAGAATCTCGAGTATCGCAGCTCCATACTCAGGCTGTTCAAAAACTAAAAATTAAGCTCAGGCATATTTTGCAAGATTGAAGTTTTAGCTGAAGGAGTATTTTAAAAATGGGAAAATATAAACCAATAAACAAAGATTCTTTGATACTTGTTGTTGATGATTTTCCAACAATGAGGAAAATTGTGAAAAGTGTACTTAAACAACTTGGGTATCAAAATATAGTTGAAGCAGAAGATGGACAGCTTGCATTAAATACTCTTGCAGTCAATCCAGCAATTGAATTTATTGTCAGTGATTGGAACATGCCAAACATGACTGGAATCGAACTTTTAAAATCTGTACGAGCTCATAAAGATGAAAGAATTAAAGGTCTTCCATTTTTAATGGTTACGGCAGAGGCCGACAAAGATAATATTGTTGAAGCGGTAAAAAGTGGTGTAAGTAATTATATTGTAAAACCATTTAATGCAGCAACAATGAAAGAAAAGATAGATAAAATATTTGTAAAATAAATATTCTTACATATAAAGTCTCTTAGTTTAATGGAGTACATTTTTATATGCAAAAGAACCTCACGCTTGATGATATTGAAGACATTAATCATGTAGGCGCTACGGCAGAGGTTAAGCCTACAACCTTTGATCTTAAGCTTATTTCTACAAAAATTCCGATAAAGTATTGTGAATATAAAATTTCAAATAATGTAAATAAAATGCTAAAATCTGAAACAAGTGCAATATCAACCAAAGGTATTTTATTTCAGGTGCAACTCGAGTTTAAAGTCGGTAGTTTATTGCGCGTATGGGTAGAAATTCCAGACTATTGGGTGAGAAAGTCTAAAATAGTCGAATACCGTCATACCGCCGCGCCTACATACTTTCAAGTTTTATGTCGCGTCTTAAATGTAGAAGAATTGTTAAAAAAAGGTGCAAAATACCAAATTCTTACAGAAATATTAAGTCTTGATTCTGTTGATGAGACTGTACTTATTGAATATTTAAAAAATTGTGGGACAAATTATAAATGAACTATGTTTTGTTATTAATATGTATAGGGTTTGTACTTTTTGTATTTCAAGTTGTGTTTTTTTTAACTTGTATAAAATGGTTAAAGAGTGGAAAACTAAAAAGAGATAAAGAGTTTGCAATTTTGGATGCTGAGCGTGCACAGCTCATAGATATGCAGGCAATGTTAAGCAATGAAGTTAAAGAAGCAAAAAAGTTAGCTTCTGATACCTTAAATAAGCTTATGGTGATTGGTTCAGAAGCTCATGCAGAGTGGGAAGATGTCACAAAAAAGATAAATAGTGTATTAGTAGAAGTTGATAAACATTCTGAAATGTTATTGGAAGAAAACTTATCTAATTTAAATATGAAAACATTAGCTTTAGAAAAAATAATTAAAGACGCACAAATTTTAAATGAAAACTTAATTGCTTCTACAAAAAAATCTCAAAAAATATTACGTTTGTTTGATGCAACTGTTCCTCCGGAAGATATATTTAAAGAAATTCAAACCGAAAAATATGCTGAAGCAAAAAAATTGTTACAAGATGGAATTGAGGCGAGTGATGTTTCTAGAAGACTTGGCATGAGTATGTCTGAAGTCTTATTATTATCTTCTTACCTTTAGTATCAAAAAATCAAAACAATTTTTGGTTATCTTTTTGAAATTAAATATTTTTTGTAAAAAATTCGTTGACTTTTGAAAAATAAAATTATATTTTAAATTTTGATAAATTTATTAGTTTTTTTATAATTTTGACAGTATTTTATTAATTAAATAAAAGTATTTTAGAGAGGCAATATGAGTAATTATTCAGATTTTAATTCTTTTGTGTCTATGATTAATAATTGTAAAAGTGAGAACGAAATAAAAAATTTATTTAATTCTAGTAAGATTTTATTTGAATTAAAGAAAATTCCTAAAGAGATAATTGATGAAAACAATTTTTTTGTGAATAGCTTTTGTCGGTTTGGATTTTTGAATGTTAATTCTGAAATAACTAAAAAATTCTTAACTACTTCTAAAGAAACTTTGCTACTTTCAATAGCTGGAGTAACAGCTATCGGCTATAAAATTATTGAAAATGATTCAAATAAAAAATTTAAAAAAAATCTAATTGGATCAGGTGAGCCTTTAGTCCTTGAGAAAGGTAGTGAAGTTTACTATTTATCTAAAGAAAATAGTGGAAATATACTTTTTGTGTGTGAATTTAATGATTATTCAAATAATTTTTTAATCAAAGAAGTACTAGAAGAAGAGAAAGTAAAAGTTGAAGAAGAATTAAAATCACTTAATGAGTATTATTTTCAATATGATAAAAGATATCAAAAAGTTTATCAAGAAGGAGCTTATCTTTGGGAAATTGATACACCAAATGAGTTTTTAGTAAAATTTCTAGAAGAATATTCAAGAGAAGAGGTTGGAAATAAGGTTATAGACTTAGGTTGTGGTGAGGGTCGAGACTCTTGTTATTTGGCTGCACGCGGCTTTGACGTTTTAGGTGTAGACGTATCTGTTAGTGCAATTGAAAAAGCAATAGAAGTCGCACGAAGCAAAAACGTTAATCCTAAATTTTTGATTAGAGATGTTTTTTATTTACGTAACTTACCTGATATTTATTATGACTTAGCAATTAATATGGGTTGTCTGCATATGATTGATAATAAAGATCAAAGAGAAATGCATATTAAAAGAGTATTTGATATTATAAAACCAGGCGGTTATTTTCTAGTAGCTCATTGTCGTTCAAATTGGGGAGAAGGATTTTTTTCAATGCCACATTGGGAAAGTGTTGGAAAAATAGTACCAGGTGAAGCTATGGAGCGAAGAATTAGAACCGCAGATGGAAAAGAGAAATTTGTAAAATTAGATATTTTCCCATATTATGAAGCAAATGAAGAAAATTTAGTCAGTGAAATTACAAGATCAGGTTTTGTCCTAGAAAAAGCTTTTAACGAAAAAACTTATGCATTTGGAAATACAGCAATAGTTTTATTTAGAAAGCCTAAAAATTAGTATTAAAATAATTAGAGCATTTATGTCTTGATAATATTAAATTCGTTTGGCAGCAACAATCATTTTTTGCGAGAAAGAATAATTGGCAAGATTATAATGTTACCCTATTTTTTGGCAAGTATTTTTTATCGATTATCAAATGGTTGTTTAATTTTAGCGTTTAGTTGGTTGATGCTAAATGCTTTTATTGATGGAGAAAAAAAATTATTTTGGATAATATTAACAAGTTTTTTACCCGCCTTGATTGTTGCACCAATAATTAATTTTATATCTAATTATTTTAATGTAATTTCTATAATAGTTTTTGGCTGCTTATGTATAAAATTATCAGTAATTTTAATAATTATATTTAATAATTATTTGTATTTATTGGTTTCTTTAAATTTATTTTTATGGTGCATATTTTTTGTTCTTGAGTCGAGTTGGGAGGCTTGGTTTACTGAGATTTCAAAAAGTATTCGAGATGATAAAATTAAGCAAAAGTTTAATAGTATGACTTTAACATGTTCTCAAGCTGCACTTATGATAGGGCCATTACTGGTTTCACCTGGAATGAGAATAAATAGTAAATATGGCCCATTTTATATTTCAATAATATTATATTTTGTTACAATTTTACTATTGATTTATAGTAGATTTATTAATAATAAAAAATTTATAATTAAAAATTTTAGTAATGAAAAAAATATTTCAATTAAAAGTATTATAAATAAACTGCCATCAATCAATATTTTTTTAATTTTAATACTTATTTGGCCTGTTTTAGGAATGATCAACATGGTGCTCCCTATTATAGGGAAAAATAGATTAGGCGGAAAAGTTGAATATGTGGCTTATCTTGATTTTTCTATTGGCTTAGGAATGGCAATTTCTGGTATTTTATTGTCTTTTTTTGCAGCAAAGTATTTTTTTAACTACAAAGGATTATCTGTTTTATCGATTTTGGGATTTTTGTCTATTACTTCTTTTTGCTTATTTTTTAATAATTTGTATATTTTATTTATTTTAATTTTCTTATTTGGCATGTCTTTTGGTGGAATAAGAATTATTATTAGAAAATATCTAGTGGATTTTTTAACTCCTTCAGAAGTCGCTAAACTAATTGGATCGGCAAACGCCATCGGTTTTCCGGTTGTAACATTATTTTCTTTTTTATATTCCACGTCTTCAAAAAGCGAATTATTTCCATTATTAGTATTTATTATGTTTATTTTATTTGCATTTATTTTCTCATACAATTTAGGAAGAAAATCAGAAAATAATATTTTTAAAAATTAGTATTTATTTGCTAATTTTAAGTGCAGACAAAAATTGATTTTTATTTAAAAATATTTTAAGTGGTATCTTTGCTTTATTTTCTAAACATTATATATTAGGAGGCAATTTTGTTAAGAGGATTAATTTTACTACTATCAATATATTTATTTGTCTTTATTAATGACTCTAAATTAAATTTTTCAACTGCTGCTTATGCTGTAAATTTGGATAATCACTCTTTTCCGCAAAGGGTTTACCGAGCAACACCCTCTAAACCTGATAAAGTATTTAAATATGGTTTTAAGAGAAATGCTTCCGGATCAACAAGTTTAGCACAACATATTCAAGCAGATCCTGGGCAACAATCTGTTTTTATAAGCACAACATCAAGCTATAAGTATGCAGTTGAACTTGGTCGTAAATTTGCTGCGACTTGGTGGGACGTTGATGAATTTTATGTATACGAAGTTATTCCGCAAAGTAATTTTATTAATGTATCGAATGTTTTTTATAGTACTTATAATCATCATCATGATCACAGAAAATCTTTAATAGAAAATTATAGTACCATATTTACAATTGAAAATGAATTTGCCGCAATGAATTATATTCCTCCAGAAACAATTGTTTTAGCGACTCGCTATGTTTTATCTGGAAATGAATATATTAGCGATGATGGATCTTATATCAATAATATTACTCGTACTGATTCGCGATTTCCTGTTATTGAACCAAAAATTTATAATGACAGTTTTCCATTAGGAACAGTGCAAAGTGCCTATTTTGAGTTTTATGGTGCAAATCCTAATTTTGCGTGTTTTAATGACTCTTTGCCTATAATGTCGGGTCAAGTATACATTGATGATAAGGTTTCTAAAGATCAGTTGTATCATGTTAAAAAAAGAGATATCTCCGGTAATGCAAATAAATTAATTTGTCCTAGCAAAAATTTAATGCAAAAAAAATCATTTTATATGAATATGCCTGATGATTTTTTAGAAAAAAACAAAAATGAATTTAAATTTTCTACTTTTAATTTGCCAAATATTTGTTTAACACCAAATAAAGGTTATATTGGAAAATATTTTTATGTAAGTATTGCTGCGTGTTCTGAGAAACAAATTTGGTCTTTTACTGAGTTTGGACAAATTATTACACAAGTAAATGATGGTCAATATAATCAGTATTATTGTTTAAAATCTCCTCGCGTAGATAGTTTGGATAGATATATTAGACTTGAAATTTGCGATATTAGTGTTAAAGAACAAAAATGGATAATTGAAAAATTTGAAAATAAATATTATTTAAAAAATTATTTTAATCAAGCTCTGCTTCTTGGAAGTAATAATTTTGTTTTTATGTCTAATGAACCCATAAGCGCAATTTTTTTAGATAAAAATAAAAACTCACTTTCTTTTACTAATGCAACTCAAGTTTTAAATTCTACTACAGAAGCATTTATTCAATTTTCAATGGATCTACTGTATACAGAAGATTTTTATGTCATGTATCCCACATCTGCTGGAAATGTATTTCAAGATTTTCCTAGAAATTTATTAATGTATAAACATTATTATAATGCTCACAATAATGCTCTGTTTTCTTCTTTTGGAAATAAAACAATTGGTCCACAAGTTTGCTATATGTCAGCTTTACTTTTTAATGGAGGCTCTTCGTGGGACTGGGTAAAAAATGACTATTGTTCTACTCAAGGAGAAATGCGGTCTGAGTATAAATGGATTTTACATTATAATACTTCATTAAATGAATTTAATATATCTGATTTTGCGGGTAATCTACTAAAATTTAATGATATAACTGCTTCAGCTAATCGATATTTTGCATATACAGCAAATACTTTTTGGAAAGATAGTAATGCTTATTTAAGAGGTTTTATTTTTAATGATTATGCCAAAATTTATGCATTTTCTTTTACAAGTTTTGGAAACTACAATCAAAATAAACAGATAAAAATTTTGCAAGCATTTGATGCAATAAAAGAATATTATTATAGATACCAAATAACGAAGTGGGCTACTAGAACAGATTATTATGATTAAGTAGTTGGCGTGTAGTTTTATAATCTTACTACAACTCTTCTCACTCTACGTTTGCTAACTTCAACAACTTCCATAGTAATATTATTTAATGTTAACTTATCGCCTGCTTTGGGAATGTGGCCAAAGTGCTGCAAGATGAGTCCGGCAAGTGTATCAAATTCACTGACATTAATCCCTTGAGTAAAATCAGCGACTTTTATATCAAAAAAATCACAAAAATCATCAACGTGAATTTTGCATTCGACTAAGTATTGGTTAGCAACTTGTGTTGGTCTGATTGCGTCTTCTTCATTATCAAATTCATCACGCACTTCGCCAACAATTTCTTCAAAAATGTCTTCCATTGTAACAATACCGCTTGTTCCGCCATATTCATCAAGAACAATCGCCATATGTTGCTTATGTCTTTTCATTTCTTGAAATAATAGATCAACTGGCTTTGTTTCTGGAATAAACATCACCTCTCTGCGAATTTCAGAAACTGTGGCTTCATAACACATTTGTTCTCCATGATGTTTTTTTAAGAAAAAAAGTGCATCTTTTGCGTGTATTGTGCCAGTAATATTGTCAATTTTATCTTCGTAGACGGGAATTCTTGATAATCCTGTTTCTCTAAATTTTTCAACTGCATCAACTATTTTCATAGATTGAGGAACTGCAGTGAGATCAATGCGATGAACCATAACTTCACGGACTACAGTATCGCCGAGTTCAAAAATACCAGAAAGCATGTCATGCTTTTGTTCATGGATGACTCCTTCTCTTTCGCCAACATTAATTAAAAATTCTAATTCTTCTTCTGTAATTTGCGGGCCAATATTGCTTTTTGTATTTCTTGAAAAAATTGAGGTTATATAATTACTTAACGTTGTCATTGTTATAGTAACTGGAAGTAAAATGTAATAAAATAATTTATAAACATTTAAAATTGGAATAATTATTTTTACTGCATGAGTTTTAGCAAAGGTTTTAGGAATTATTTCTGCAAATAATACGATAATTATAGTCATCATAGCGGTAACAATAATAATTGATGAGTTGCCAAAATGTCGTCTTATAATTTCGTCAACAAAAATAGAAGCAAAAATATTAGCTAAATTATTTCCGATTAGTAAGGATGCAAGAACTCTATGAGGACTATTTAACCATAAATTTAATATTTGTGCAGATTTTTTTCCTGTTTCAGTAAGATGTTTTGCTTTAAGGCTTGAAATGCTTGTTGCTGCGGTTTCTGTCATTGAGAAAAAAGCTGAAATACTCAAACTTATTAAAACAATTCCTATCCCTACGTACAGGTTATCCATCTATAAGTCCTTTATTTACACAAAGGAACTATGTTACACCATTTGGGCTGTCCCATTTCTTTGTGTAGTTCTTTTCGTAAATTCTTTTCTAAGTTAGTCATTATGGTCCAACAGCTATTGCTTCTTTCGTGGTCAAAACCTTTTAAATGTACAATACCATGAATAATCATTTTTTCTAGTTCTTGTGAGATCGTCGAACGGGCATTTTTTGCCTGTTTATAACAAACAGGGAAACAAATTAAAATATCTCCAAGATAACTAAACTCAGAGTTATTAAAATTAATCTCTTTATTTGGAAAACTTAAGACATCAGTAGGATAATTTTTATTTCGATAATAAGAATTTATATTTTGCATTTCTTCTATGTCACATATTCTTATAGTTAACTGAGTAGAAAAATCAGACATTGTAGATAGCACAAAATTGATTCTGTTTTTTAAATCTTGAGAATCAATTTTAACAGAAATTTTTTGATTTAAAATTTGGTATGTGGAACCTTTTTTTTTAATTTGCGAGAAATTTTTTTGAGTAATTTGTATTAAGCTTTTAAATTTAATCTTTTTATATTTTGTCATGAATCAGCCGTATCATAAAAAAATTATTACAGTTTTGCATAAAAACACCTAAAGCCATTTTGCGAAAAACTGATACATGCTTCAGCATTATTGTAGCCAGCAAAAAATTCTCCGTTGACTTCTCCAAGTGAAAAATTTTCTGAAAGAATCTTACCATTTTTAGAATCAATTAAAAATATTTTACCTCTTGAATTTGAAGCTAAGATAGCTCCAGATTTTGTAATAAATATACTTATAATTGGCGAGCGATCTTCTGTAAGCTGAGAAGCCCATTTTTTCGCTCCAGTTATAAAATTAAGGCTCACAAGCTCACCCAATGAGGTGCCAATAATAACGTGATCATCGATTGTTTTAGGCTGTGCGACACTTCCTGCAGGATAACTCCAAACCACAGTTTTTGATTCTAATGAGATATTTTGAGTCATACTGTCTGAATTTGAAGTCATGACATTGCGATTGATCACTAAAGGTTTTGCGACAATCGCTTTAAATTGATTGCTATAAGAATTTTCGTTATTTTTAAATGAGGAATCTGTGATTTGATGGCTCCACATAATGCTTCCCGTTTTGGGATTTAAAGCCAATAACGCGCCTAAGTCGGTTCCCACAATGATTTCATAAGGTGTGGCGGTTAAAGCAGAAGAAGACAGCCTTAGTTTTGTGTCTGGCGCAAGTCGCACAGACCATATGAGCTTGCCATTATTCCAATTAATAGCGTGTAAATACTGATTTGCAGATAGAGCGTAAACAGTATCTTGAAAAATTATAGGTGTTCCAACCAGTTCTGTAGAAGATGAATAGATCCATTGAACGTTTTTAGGAAGATCTGGTGTAGCTTGGTTGTCGTTTGAAGATGAGCTGGATTTGTTATCGACGTATAAGGTTTTAGGTTTTAGTGATGCAATATATGAGCGTGAATAATTACCCCATAAAGATATCATACTATCACCTAAATAAGGAAGCATTCTATTTTTTAGGTTTGCGTCTACTCTAAATAGTAACCCTTTTGTTGTTCCAATAAGCCATGATTTATTAAAATAAACAGGTGTTGTAGAAAGTGATCCAGGAATAGGATAATTTGCCATAAACATCCCATTACGATTGATATCATAACAGCTGAGTGTGTTTTGTTCTGGAGAATTGCCACATACAGCTCTTGATTGAATGTTAAATTCTTTTTTTTGTGTATCAAGAGTAAAAGAGTGATCCCCTGTTAATCCTCCAAATTGAGAAGATGTTTTTTGATTTGGTTTTACAATCGTTGGTACTATCGATAATGTTTCCGAAGAACCGACAGGATATGCGCCAATAACTTCAAAAATTTCTGGAGAAGAGGAAGTATTAAATTTTGTTTTAGCTAGTGTGACTGGAAAAAAACTCAAAGCTAAAATAGTGCAAATTGCTTTCATTAAAATGATCCTGATCATCAAAATTGCTAAGACTCAATATAATTTAACCAAATTTTAGCTTGTTGTTGTGTTTGGAAATCTGAACTTGTGCTTGGAGATGAAATGATTTGGTTTAAAACCTTTACAGCCTCTGAAGAATTACCTGAGAGAAATAAAATTTGAGCTTGAAAAAGTTTGGTTTGCATAGGCAATGGGTTTTCGGGTATTTGTTCTACAATTTTAAGTTCATTAAGCGCTTTTTCTGTATTTTTTTCTGCTGCATAAATTCCTGCAAGAGATGTTCTTGCTTTAATTTGAATAATAGGCATTCTACCCGAATATTGCACGAGCGATTCAAGCAGTTGCTTTGCTTTATCATTTTGGTCTTTAGAGATATAAAATGTACTTGCCCTTAGTGCTGCTTGCCAAGCAATTGGTTCTGCCATGTTTTTTTTTGCAAAATCTGCAAATTTTTCCATGCTTTGCGAGTTATTGGGGATGTCATTAGCTGCTAAAGAATTTTTTTGTGTTGTAGCATTCTTTTTTTGAAATTCGATGACTTCGTTGTTATAAATATCTTCAATTTGTGAATATTCAGCAACAAGCTGATTGTGCTTTGAAGTTGTTATTTGGTTGTATATTAAAATTCCAACGCCAGATAATATTAATGCTACAATTAAAAGAATTAAAGTCCATTTTCTTCTTTGAGCTATTCTGATTGCTTTATAGGAAGTTTCTTCAAATAGTGAATTTCCATAGCTTCTTTTAGTATTAATCATACTAGATTTGGATGTGTCGCTATCATGTGCTAGGTATCGTGACAAATGAATCACCTTATGACTCCTGTTTTGGGCAGAAATATGGGTTGAACCTGATAAAAATGATTCAGGCTTTGTCATTCCTATCACAGATATCGAAAATTGTAAGTACTGCATTCAAGGTGTGAGGTGTAATGTTTTTTTTGCATTCTTTGTGACAAAAGTTTAGCACTTTGACTTTATTTCTGATATACCTTGAGATAGGAATTCGATATAATGGTTTTATAAATTCATACAAGTTTCTTGGTTAGAGCTTGGCTGGCCATGGAGGGTCTGCATCGTGTTAGTATTGACGCGTAAAGTTGGTGATGTAATTGCCATAGGCGACAACATAAAAATCATAGTTATGGCAATTAAGGGTAAACAAGTCCGCTTAGGTATTGAAGCGGACAGGTCGACTGTTGTTCATCGTGAAGAAGTCTATCAAAGGATAAAGCAAGAGACGAATGCAGCATCACAAAGCACTGTAGATTCTACGGCTGCTGCAAAAGAATTATTGCAAGAGAGTCAGACTCATGATGCCAATCAGTCTACTGGAAAGAAAGGTATTAAAATTATTAAAAGAAATTCTGATAAATCGTCTGATAAAAAAAATAAATAAATTTAAACATATATTCTATTGAGTTTTAGTTTGTTCGTTGACAATTGATACATCGCCCCCCATTTGAGTGAGTTTTTCTACAATATTATCATACTTTCTTTGTAGTTCCTGAATGTTTGAGAGCTTTGTAGTTCCTGATGCAACAAGCCCGGCAATCACTAAGCACATTCCTGCACGAATATCGGTTGGCATTTTATAAGTTCCTCCTTTGAGAGGAGTTGGGCCATGAATAATTGCTGAGTGAGTGTGATTTTTATTTTTAAAACGGCATGGCGCTTCGCCCAAGCATGTTGAAAACAAATTGATGTTCGCACCCATACTATTTAAATAACGTGTATACCCGAGTCTATCTTCAAAAATTGTTTCATGAAGAATACTAATACCATCTGCCTGAGTGAATAAAACCATGAAAGGCTGTTGCCAATCGGTCATAAACCCTGGGTGCACTTCGACTTCAATATGAGTATTTTTTAAACGTTTTCCCTTTGGGCTTGAAACATAAATGCCTTCAGAATTTACTTTAAATTCTGCTCCCATGCGTTGAATGTAGTTGAGAAAACTATAAAGCGGATCGTGAGGAATTTTTTCGAGAAGGACGTTGCCTCCTGTTGCTAATGCTGCACAAGCAAAACTGACAGCTTGATTTCTGTCGGGCATGACTCTTAACTCGCAGCCTTTAAGTTTTGAAACTCCTTGAATGACATAGGTTCTGTTTGCATTAATCGTAATGTCCGCCCCCATTTTTTGCAGCATTTTTACCAATTCAGTAACTTCTGGTTCTATCGCTGCATTTTCAATTATGGTGCGTCCTTTTGCTAATGTTGCAGCAAGAATTAGGTTTTCGGTTGTCATAACGCTTGGAAACGGCAATATGATATGAGCACCTTGTAGTCCTTCTTGGTCAACAGAAATGTGATAAAGATTGCCGTCAAGTTCAACATGTGCTCCCATTTCTTGCAAGCCTTTAATATGAAAATCGACAGGTCTTTTTCCAATTTTATCACCTCCTAGTGTTGCAAAAATGTAGGCGCTTCCAAAACGGTGAAGCAACGCACTAACAGCTAGAATAGAGATTCGGTTTTTTTGGCATATTTCTTTTGAAATTGAGTTTTTTGAGACATTGTATGCACAGAGTCTTATGGTGTGTTCATCAATATACTCAACATCGCCACCCAAATGGGCAAAAAGTTCTTCGGCGATTTTGCGTTCGTTGACTGCAGGGGCATTTTTAATCAGTACGTGTTCATTTGTTAGTAATGCAGCAATGATACACTTTGTCACTTGGTTACTGCTCCCTGCAATAGAGACCCGTCCACCTGAGAGTTTTTGGCCACCTTCAATTTTTAAAATTTGCTCTGTTGCCATGGTTTTCCTTGTTTTTTCGTTTAATTCACGATCTCATTGTGAAATTGATGATATCTCCTGCCTTAGAAGTCGGAGTTTTATTAGATTAAGTTAAAACATAGCATCGATTAGGATGCTATGTGTGTATATAGTTTCTTTGATGGAGAATGCAAAAAAGGACTGAAATAACTTGAAAGGATTTTTTATATAAAAAACAAAAAAATGGTGGGTGCTTAGGGACTCGAACCCCAGACCCTCGCCTTGTAAGGGCGACGCTCTAACCAACTGAGCTAAGCACCCGTAAATGAAACTCTCTTTAAACTTAAATGCATCTTTGAACCAAAAATGGTGGGTGCTTAGGGACTCGAACCCCAGACCCTCGCCTTGTAAGGGCGACGCTCTAACCAACTGAGCTAAGCACCCAGATAGCATTAAGTTAGGTTTATTTCACTAAGCGACCTGTTGCACAATGTCAATAAGGTTTGTAATATTTTTTTAACTAATTGAAATAAAAGTTTAATTTTTTATAAAAACAGATCAAAAGCCAGAATGGGCATTGGGGTTTCTAACAAACAGTTTAAATGGAAAGTAAAATGCAAGCATCAAAAGAACGGCCTCCCACAATTCAATTTTGATAATTGGATGCGATGTGACAAGGGCTAGAGCAAACCCTAAGCTACTCAGTAGCCAGCAAGCGATTAATACCCAGCGACACATAAAAAAAGCCTGCCAAGAGATCATAAAAATATAAGGAAGAATGTTTGAACGTGTTTCGAGTCGTGTTTCAGAGAGTTTAGAACTCCAAAAGTTAAAAAATAAAGAAATTATACATATTTTACTGATGCCAAGGGGGATAATATTTTTAGCTTCAGAGACATTAAATGAAATAATAAGATATACAATCGAAAAAATAGACATGATAATTATAGAAGGTATTTTCTTATTATAAAAATAATAACAAAGATGAAGCGTAATTCTTGATAAAATAATATTATAAGTTAAAAGATATAGCTCAATTAATAGAAGAATATAAACAATATCTGTTATCGAAAAATTTTTTGAAAGTAAAATTTTTAAAGCATATCCTTCAGAAATACTTAAAAATAATAGAAAAGAAACAGAAGAGATCAAAATTATAAAAAAATTCAATCTTTTTTTTAAAAGGTGATTTTTTCTTTTATAATAATCTTGGCTTAATTCTCTGTTTCGTTCTTCCATTTAGAAAAACTCCCTTCTACTTGCGAAATATAATCTTGTCCTTTAGACAAAAGTTCAACCAAGCGGTCAAAGGCTCCAACTCTATTGGGTTCGGTATAGCGCTCGTCTTTTGCAATTCTATAATCAGGTTCCATTGCTTGCTGCAAAGAGATTCTTTTTTCATCTAAACTCTTTTTAAAACAAAGATTATAGTCTTTAGAATAAGAGCTTTTATGATAATTTAAGTCGATTAGTTTTTGAGTAGAAAAAACGATTAATTTGTTATCAGAGTTTGTTAAATCATTGATAAACTGCTCAAATGCAAATAATTCAGAATTTGTTCCAGAGCGTAACCGAAAATAGCTGTCTTCAAAGCAGAGCAATATTAATGATCGTTTAGGAAGTATGTTGCTATAAAAATCAAAACGATTTTTTTTCTGATTATTTTCTTTAAATGAATCTTGCAAATAAAAATTCTTTATATCACTCCAAAAAAATAATGAAGCTTCAGAATTATTGAGAATTTTTTCAAAGTAAAATGCGTTAACCCAATTAGAATTACAATAATTTTTTGTATTATCAATATCAGAAAAATATTTTATATTGGGTATTTTATTTTTGTAATTTAATATAGATATACACTTAATCATAAATGCAATTGCAAGTTGAATTGTTTCTCCACTTGAGAGACACTCTTGCCAGGCATTAATTTTATTTGCAACCATTCCTTTTTTAAGTGGCCAATGAGAGTCTATTTTTTGTATCAATTGCGGGTTTTTTAAAATATTATTTAACTTTTTGTTATAATAATCACATTTGCATTCATATTGAGTAGGGGCAGTTGTTGGTTGATGAAACTTAAGAAAATACCCTTCGCATTTAAATTTAGATCTTATATTTTTAGGATGACACTGTTGTTTATTAGTTAAGTTTATTACATCATAGGAGCTTTGTTGAAGTGTAAGTTTTTTTGTCTTTTTTATAAATTCATTAATATCATAAACTATATATTTTATAGTTTCTTCTCTGGAAATCATAAAAAAATTATCCTATAAATAATTATATATGTAACTGCTTTTTAGGAAAAATTGACCCAACGCCGAGACTTTGACGATCTAGAATTGCTGATTTTTTCCCATTAAACTCATTTTAACTTAAACGCATTTTAAGTTGATACTAGATACGGAGCTAAAATGATTGCTTTCAAATGGTGGTTCAATAAAAAAATATTGAACGTCTTGATCTTGTATTGCCTTATTTATATCTTTCTCTACTTAATGCAAGCTAGATATGCTGAAGCGACAAATTCCAAAACCCAAATAATCGATTCATTACCTTTGTCTCAATTTAACCTCGTTGAGGCAAGTCAAAATTCGGAAAACACAATTCCCTCAAGTTTTATTAGTTTAGGTACAAAACAAAACTCATATGCGTTGGTCGTTGAAAAGCTAAAGCATACTTTAAGTGTCTATAAGTCTAATGAATTTGGTTCATATGATTTAGTAAAAACTTATAAAGCTGCAACAGGAAAAAATCAGGGGGATAAGACGCTGATTGGTGACAAGAAAACGCCTGAGGGAATATATTTTATAACTGGCAAGATTTCTGGGGATAAATTGCCACCAAAGTATGGACCTGGAGCTTTAATTTTAGATTATCCTAATGTTTTTGATCAAAGATTAAGCAAAACTGGATACGGAATTTGGATTCATGGGGTTGATGATGACAATAGAATTGGGAGAGCTTTTGATACAGACGGTTGTGTTGCATTAAAAAATCAAGATTGGCTAGATTTAGAAAAATATATTTTAGCTTTTGAAACCCCTGTTGTTATCACAGATCAATTGACATTACTAGACTCTTCAAAAGAATTAGCAGATAAAAGAAATATGATTCTTACAATGTTAAATATTTGGAAAATTTCCTGGGAATTATCTGATTTTCAAACATATTTAAATTTTTATTCAAATACATTTAGGTCTGATAATAAAAACATTAAAAAATGGATGAAAACTAAAGAAAATTTAAGTTTTTCAAGAAAAGGAAAAATTAATATAGAAATATTAAATCCAAAAATTTTAGCCTACAAAGATCAAATTTTTATTTCATTTTTACAAAATTATAGTTCTCCTGAAAAACAAGATTTTGGTAGGAAATTTTTGTACTTAAACAAAGAAAATAATCAATACAAAATTATTTCAGAAAAATGGATTGAATTTAAAAATAATTCAAATTTAGTAAGCTCTTCTGTAAGGCAAAATGATTATGAATACAACACAAAATAGTGCAAAAAAAATACTAAAAAAATTTAATCTAATATTTTTTATTGATTCTGAAAAAACTTACCATTTTAAATTTAAATATATTTACGTAAAAATTTTTATTATTTTTGTTTTTACTTTATTGTTAAGTGCAATTGTTTCTATTGTTATAAGTGTTAAAGTAATAAATAAAAATATTGAGCTTGAAAATTATATAGTTGAATTCAAGAAAAATATCTTAAAAAGTTATTTTACTAAAGGATTTTATAAAGAAGATAAAAAAAGAAATTCTGAAAGCATGATGGAAGAAACAATTAGTAAACCTCAAACTCAAATAAGTATCTCCGAAAAAAATTCAAAAGACATTAAATATATTGAAAATAGTGGAATAAAAATTGAAAATCACAAGGTAGTTCAAGATACAAATTCAACTAAAATAAGCTTTTCTTTTTCTAACTCAAATCATGAAAAAAATTCAATATTAGGTGCTGTTTGCGCTGTAATTATTGGTTTAGATGAAGCCGGAAATAAAAAAATAATTAAAATACCTGATAACTTAATTGTGAATTCTCAAAATATACCTTCCAGTTGTTTAGGAGGGGAGTTAGTAAGGTTTAGCAGGCTTAGACCAACCGAATTCAATATTGATTTCGGTAAAAATAACTTTAAAATAGAGAAAGTGAATATTTACTTTTCATTTACAGATACCCCCGGAGTTGTTGTTAATTCGTTTTGATTTTATTAGTAATTAATTGTAATTTTATTTTTTCATAAAATTTATTAAAATAAAAAAATTTATTTTTAAAAAATGGTGTCGATAGGCAAGTATTGCATGTCTATGGAGCCAAATGTGATTTTATCAGTTAATGTTTTAATAAAATTAATTACATTAATATTATTATCATTAATTATTATTTCCTGTAATTATAGCAATAAATTTGTAGAATATGATGATATTTCTGCTGATTTAAATCAAGTTGTTATTTTTAAAAATGGCTGGGGTTTAGATTATGATTACCCAATTATTTTAGATTTAAGTAATGAAATTAAAGAAGAAAATAATGAAATTGTAATACAAATTCAAAATGCGGCGGAAACATGGAATAATGCTATAGGTAAGAAGATTTTAATGATAAGAACAGGATTGAATCCATATACAGGCAATTCATTTCCAGGATTATATGCTCCATTTCAAGTATTTTATAAAGGTATTTATTTTGATAAAATATCAGATGGACAAGGAGGATGGGTAAATAACACCGGTAAAGGAAGCAGTACAATCGCAACTACTGTTTATAATTATAAATCTGTTGATAGAATTGATTCTGTGAATTTGAGATTTAACAGAGACACTTATATTTTTGGGGATTCAACAAAAGAGATAAATAGAGAGTTACAATTTATTGCAGATATGGAAAGTATTGCTTTGCATGAATTAGGTCATATTTTAGGCTTAGGCCATGCTTTTTTTGAAAGAAATAGCGTTATGTATCCATTTATTGCGGTAGGGCCTAATAGTCAATTCTTTCCTACTACAGCACGCTGCTTATCGGCAAAAGATGTTGAAAGAGTGCGAGAAATTTATCCGGGCGGTCAAGAGCCTATTTTAAACTGTATAAGTAACTAATTTCTTATGCAATTAAGGTCTTTTTTTTAGTAACCAGGCATGATGAATTTTTTGATTTCTAAAATCTAAAGGAATGGTTTTTTTTGTATAATCTTCAATATAAAAATTATTTGAAAAAATTTCTTTATCAAACTTAAATGTTTTTAAATTATTTGAAAAAAATATACATCCATTATCGGTTAATAACCTTTCACAATTATTAATTAAAAAAATGTAATCTTTTTGAATATCAAATACAGTATTCATCTTTTTAGAATTAGAAAAAGAAGGTGGATCGAGAAATATAAAATCATATTTTTGTGAATTTTTCGCTAATTCTGGTAATATCTGCATAATATCTGCTCGAATAAATTCATGGGATTGAGTTGGAATATTATTAACTTTAAAATTTTCTTTTGCCCAGTTTAAATAGGTATTGCTCATATCTACAGTTGTAATAAGTTTAGCATTTCCCATCGCAGCAGCAACACTAATGGAACCTGTATAAGAAAATAAATTTAATAAGCTTTTATTATTTATTTTGTTTTTTATAAATTGGCGTGTTTTTCTGTGATCTAAAAATAACCCACAATCGAGATAATCTGATAAGTTTACAATAAACTTTAAATCACCTTCAAAAATTATTTTTGTGGCGTTATTTTCAGATATCTTTTCGTACTGTGCTATTCCTTTTTGTTTTTTTCTTCTTTTGATAAAGATATCGTTTTCTGAAGTTTGAAATAGTTCTTTAATCGTTTCGACGACTTCATTTAGTTTTAAATTGTCAGATTTTTCTAAAGATTCTGGATATTTACTTGGTTCAAAAAAATAAATTACAAAGCTACCGTCATAATAATCCAAAGTAAAAGGATACTGTGGAATATCTTTTTCGTAAATTCTAAAAGCAGTAATATTTTCTCTTTTTGCCCATTTAATAAGATTTTGAAAGTTTTTATTTAATCGATTTTTAAACATTGATTCCATGAAATTCCAGCTAAAAAATAAAAATTAAAAAAGAATAAGTTCGCCTTCTTCTACAACAACTTGTAGTTTCTCTGGAGCTACAGGCTCATAGCTATCATTTATCTCTAAACAAAATTCTACATATATTCCAGCAATTTTCTCAAATAAAAAAGGTATTACTAGAACGGGAGAATTGCTCTTGTAATCGAGTATGTGCATTGGGTCAGCTAAAATTGTTGGCACTGTAATTTCAAATGACATGCTTTTTTTCTTTAAAAACTGTTGTTTTGCTCGTCCCATAATTTGGTTGCATAGCTCGCCGCAGATATCGGCAATGGCTGTATCGTCTGCTTTGGCATCTGGTCCAAGCATTCGATAAATACACGCTATGAGTATTTTTTTTGTGACATTTATAGACATTGATCCTTTAATTTGAGGACTAGATAAGCCAATTACTGCACTAACCTCGCTTAAACTTTGGTTTCCTGATTTGAGAAAGGGTCTTCCTGCTACAATAGAGATTCTGCCCATAGAATCAAAAATGTGGATTGTCGATTCTAAAAATATTTTTAAGATTTCTGGCTCAAAAGCGCCATGATCATTTTTATTTGGGTTGATAGCGTACTTAATTTTATCTGAAAGCAACTTATACCTATAGGGTTTTATAAATAAATGGTTTATCCCTAATGCGCTAAATTTATTTAAGTCATCTTTATTGGGCGATGAGGTTGTAACAACAATATGAGTGTTTGCATTTTTTTGATTTTTTATAAAATGGCTAACCAAATCAAAGCCAGATAATTCCTTAAAATTTTGATCGATAATTGCTAAATCAAATTTTGATTCGTTCAATACTTCTTGAATTGGCTTAGAGTTATCAAAAAAATAAGCTTCATGTCCATCATTTGTTAAAAAACGGCTAAGATTTTCAATCGATTTTTTTGATGATTCGGCAATAAATAATTTAGCCATTTTTTATCCTAAGTTATTGTTACTTAATTGGAAAGTGACTATATAAATACTTTCTAATTTTGAATTCTTGGTATTGAATACTCTTCGAATAAAGACCAACACCTTAAATCCTTGCTATAAAAAGCAAGCATAATTCCTGTGTCAGCCCAGTATTTGTAATTCGCATTCCAATAAGTGTAGTAACGCAAATATAAATTAGAAGTTTTACCATTAACTAAGCTATCTGGAGTTGGCATAAAATCATCTATGAAGTAACACTCTCCTGCCTGTTCAAGTCTTAGAAATGGTAGGTTTATTGCTGTAGGTGCTGGACCTCTGACAGCAGGGGGACTTGTGCACGCTGTTAACAAAATGCAAATAAAGCTGTAAAAGACGAGTCTTTCTCGCTTTAATTTTTTTGTGTATGGTGTTAAGCGCGGTTGCATTTTTTACCCTTTCCTCCATGTAATTATCGGAAAGAGCTATAAAATGTTTAATTGCTACGAAAAAAGAGTATAATTTTCTCGGAGTCCATTTTTTTGACTATCTTGGATGACACGCAAATGCCACAATCTTACCCCTGTATTGAGACTAAAAAGCGAATTTTTTTAAAACCTCAATTTAATCCTCTTAAAAAATCTGATGTCAAAGAGCTTTTAAAACAGTTACTAAATGAAGTCCCAGTTGATTTTAAATCAGCAGCGACGTGGTTTGGTTTGTTTCATGAAGCCTCCTGTGCCATTTCAGAGGTTCATTCGCAGCTTGAGCTTAATTTGAGCTTTAATGTTCAGGATCATAAGGCGGAGTTGCAATTAAAAGAGTTTGAAGAAAATATTTTATCTGAATTATTGTCGGTAAGAAGTGCGTTAATGGATATTTATATGAGTTCTCCTTGGAGAAACTCAATGCACTTTTATGATAACGATAGAATTTTAAAAGATTTGAGTATTAGAAAAATTTATACAAATAAAGAAATAACTTTACTTCAAATAGAAGAAAATCAATTAATCAGAGATTATAAAAAATTTGCACATACTGCAAAAACACATTTTGAAGGGAGAAGTGTCCTTGTTTCATCTGTTATCGGCAAAATGAATGATCCAGATTTAAATACAAGAAAATCAGCTTTTTTTGCATATTGGAATTTTGTAAAAGCAAATGAAGAAAAGTATCAGTCAATTTTTGAATCTTTGTTGATAAATCGTCGCAAACAAGCAGAGGTTGTAAATGCTAAAAGCTATGTTGACATTGCTTTTTCTGAGCTAGGTCGAATTGATTATGGAGTTGCCGAGTGTTCTCAATTTAGGCAGTCAATATTGCAAGAAGTGATTCCTGTTATAAAAAATTTGTCTAAATTACAGCAAGAATCTTTGAATGAAGACTCTATATCTCCTTGGGATATCTCTATTTGGCCTGATTTAATGCCTAAAAAGTCTCCCGCAAACGGTAATTTGAATGAGTTGGTTGCATCTGTTCAAAATATCACTTCTAAAATTCATCCTGCTTTTGGTAAATTATTTCATGAAATGCGGAAAAAAAATTTAATAGATATTTTTCCAAGGAAGGGTAAAGCTCCTGGTGCATTTTGTGTCACGTTTCAAGAAAGTGGTTATCCATTTGTATTTGGAAATTTTAGTGGAACATTTAAAGATGCTCTGACTTTTTTGCATGAATTTGGCCATGCTATTCATGGTTATGCGGTATCAAATATACAAAACGTTTTATTGCGTCATCCTGGGTTTGAATTTTGTGAAGTGGCAAGCATTGGGTTTGAATTATTAGCAAGTCGTTTTTTTTCTGATTTATGGGTTAACAAAGAAGATTCTACAAAAGCTCTTGCATTTCACTTTTTTAATATGCTTCATTTTTGGCCTTTTATGGCGATGATAGATGAGTGGCAGCACGTCATTTATACTTGTAAAGATCTTCCTTCTGCTGAGCAGCGAAATAAAATTTGGTTAGACATTTCTAGAAAATATCGGCCTCATGTGAATTGGTGTGGGTTTGAGGATTTAGAAGAATTGGGATGGGTCAGTCGTCCTCATATCTTTACATCCCCTTTTTATTATATTGATTATGGTATTGCACAGTCAGGTGCTATTCAGCTTTGGAAAAAAAGTAAAGTTAATTTTGCTGAGACAGTGAATAATTACATAGCAGGACTGAGCTTAGGTGCTCAAAAATCTTTGCCAGATCTATTTGAGGCAACTGGGTTAAAATTTGATTTTAGTCGCAAAATGATGAAAAATCTTTGCGAAGATATACAGGAAGAGATTATGAAAGTTTCAGCAAAATAATTCTTTAAAATAATGCTATAAACTATCTTTATTCATCATCGTCATCTTCAAAGTCATCATCATCATCGTCGTCGTCATCATCATCATAATCATCGTCGTCATCATCATCATAATCATCATCGTCGTCATCGTAATCATCATCGTCGTAATCATCGTCTTCGTAGTCATCGTAATCATCATCGTCGTCATCGTCATCTTCAAAGTCATCATCGTCGTCGTCATAGTCTTCTTCGTCATCATCATAGTCATCGTCGTCAAAATCTTCTTCGTCTTCCTCGTCATCTGCAGGCATAACTTCAATAAAAGACTGTAAAATACTGTGTTTGTGTAATTGTTCGTTATTTATATTGTTGAACAGAACCATCAGAACCTCCAAAATTAGATCAAAACTTTGTGTCAATTATATACTTTTATTTAAAAAGTGTCAGAGTAGTAACATTGAGCTACACACTGAGAAAAAATGTAATCAAATCTTTTTTCTTAGTGCAAGATCTAGAGCCATATTTATGCTTTCCCCCAAGCTAAGCTTGTTTCACATTCTTATTATTTAGTCTACAGGAATAATTTGCATTTCTGTGGCATAGTTTTTGAGTTGTTGTATATGGTCTTTTTCATACAAAGCTCTCTCTTTTTGCAAAAAACCCTGGTTTTTTTCTTGGTGATTGATTTCTGAAAGTGATATTGCTTTATTCGATGTATTATTAAGTAATTCTGTACTTTTTATAGAAATTTTTTCTGAGTTATATTTTTGAAAGCTCTGCATAATGTTTGAAGTGTTTCTGAGTTTTGTTACAGCTTCATGAGATGTTTGCTCGTTTTTATTTTTTGTATTTAGGTTTTTCGATGGGTTTTGCTTTGTTGGTTGCTGTGGAGTATAAAGACCTTTAAAAGTCGCATTTTGTAATTGTAATTCGTAAATACACTGCCAAAATAGGTCTAGGTCGTTTTCATTAAAAGATAAGTGGCTTTTATTTTCTAAGGTGTCAGAGAATTGGATAATATTTTTATTAAACAAATCAACTTTGACATGGTTTAATCTTGTGGCGAGTGTTTTACTTTTTTGCTCTGCAAGCGCAACAAACTTTTTAAAAATATTTAAATCTACAAAATTTTCTTGAACATGTTTTGTTGTTAAATGAGTTTTTTGTTCAACAATTGTCTTGGGTGAATGAGAAAGTAAAGACATCAGTTCAGATGTAGAAAGCCATTCTGCTCTGGAAATACATTCTGTTATAATAATTTCTGACCATGCAAGACCCGCATTCGAGCGTGCGATGTCTTTTATAGAATTGGCAGTGAGTTTAAATATTTCGCTAATTGCAGCGACAGAAATATTTTGAATTTTTTCTTGGATAAGGGAGTATTCTTGCGGCAATAATGACGTGAGTACAATTGCGCGTTCTTTGTTGTTTAGCGTTTTAATAAGCATAGCATTTCTAAAGTATTGAGAAATATTATCCATTAGTATTGCCATGTCTAAACTTGCTAAGTCTGCATTGCGCAAAAGTTCAAGAGCATCTCCTAGGTTTTTAGTACAAATTGCAGAAAAAATATTTTCTGCAATTTCTTCTCCTTGTACGCACAGCGCATTTTTTGTTAAATCTGAAGAAATAAAAGAGTGATTGCATATAGCAATAACCTGCTCTAATAGACTAAGAGCATCACGAATTGAACCTTTTGCCTCACGAGCAATTAAAGTAATTGCATCATCCTCGAAGCCTATTTTTTCTAGAGTTAAAATATTTTTTAAGTGTTTTTCCATAATTTGCTGTTCAATTTTTTTGAACGTAAAGATCATACAACGAGAACGTACTGTGATTGGAACTTTATGGAGTTCTGTTGTGGCTAAAATAAAAATAACCTGCGGAGGAGGTTCTTCAAGTGTTTTTAATAGTGCATTAAAAGCACCTGTGCTTAGCATATGAACTTCATCAATAATAAAAATTTTATAACGCGCTGAGTTAGGAAAAAATCGAGTTGCTTCTCGCAGCTCTCTTATGTTGTCAATACCTGTATGCGATGCGCCATCTATTTCAAGAACATCATCATGAATACATGATGTGATTTGCTGGCAGTGAACACACGATTGGCAGGGAGAAATAGTAGGGCCTTTTTCACAACACAGTGATTTAGCAAGAATTCGGGCACTTGAGGTTTTGCCTGTCCCGCGTGTGCCTGTAAATAAAAATGCATGTGGAATTTTTTGATTTGAGAGCATTTTTTCAATAGCACTTGCCACAATGTCTTGACCAACTAGGTGTGAAAAACTTTGTGGACGCGTTCTTCTTGCTAAAACAACATAATTTTGTGAACTATTTTTATTCAACATACTTAAGTACCAAAGAATTAGAAACAATGTGACAATTGTTATAATTGAGTTTTTTAATATTTTTCTTACTATTATAGAAAGGGTGTCACTTCCCACTTGCCTTAGTATGTGTTTTCAAATTTTAAAAATCAAGAAAGTAGATATTTGGAAAAACGAAAACAACCATGAGGGGTGGGTGCATGCTGGTCTTACCTACCTTATTAAACACCGTTGCTGCCTTCCGACTCTGGCGGGTTCATTAAAAAAGCACTAAGGGCATACAACCACCTCTCATGGTTGCTTACAGTTTGCTAAGCAAAATGTGGCGGAGAGAGAGGGATTCGA
Source organism: Spirobacillus cienkowskii (assembly GCF_037081835.1). Taxonomy (GTDB): domain Bacteria; phylum Bdellovibrionota_B; class Oligoflexia; order Silvanigrellales; family Silvanigrellaceae; genus Silvanigrella; species Silvanigrella cienkowskii. Next base: position 428,683 of record NZ_CP146516.1, read on the forward strand.
ACCCTCGTTACGGTTTTAGCGCAAACACGATTTCCAATCGTGCTCCTTCAGCCACTCGGACACCTCTCCACTTAGATTCCATTGCCTACCTGACACTTTAAAAAAATGCAAGCTCCAATCTTAAAAAAATAAATAACTTGACCTTATTAAAAAATTGCACTATGAGCTAGCTTCCGACTCGTGTTGAGCCGTGTTTATGGCGTGGTAGCGCTTACCTACAAACTATATGTCGCTGTAAAAATGTGACATAAAAAGCGTATAAGGAAGATAGTTGTGAGTAATAAAAACTATGCAGTAGTTAAGATTTTTGGTCGTCAGTATAAAGTTACTGAAGGCGAACAAATTAAGGCAAATTTCATTCATGCTGAAGTTGGTGATTCTCTGCCTTTTTCTGAGGTTTTAGTATTACAAAAAAATGGTCACTTACATATTGGCGAACCTCAAGTAAATGGAGCAAAAGTGACTGCTCAGGTTGTTAGCCATGGTCGTGAAGATAAGGTCTTGGTTTTTAAATACTTACGTAAAAATAAATCAAAGAAAATGCATGGTCATCGCCAAGATTTTACAACTTTGTCGATTACAAGCATTGAAGGTTAGTAATTTCTTTCTTGAGTGTTGATCGCCTATTTGGTAATTTTTTTATAACTTATATCTCTTCAAATTTTTTGAAGGGCTTAAACTAAGGGATTTGTAGCAATGGCAAGTAAAAAAGCCGGTGGTTCGACCAAAAACGGACGTGATAGCAATCCAAAATATCGTGGCGTAAAAGCTTATGGCGGAGAGTCTGTTAGAGCTGGAAATATTATTGTACGCCAGGTGGGCACTAAAATTCATCCTGGATCCAACGTAGGTATGGGAAAAGACTTTACATTATTTGCTAAAATTGATGGTGAAGTAAAGTTTGAACACATCACTCGTGATCGTCAATGTGTAAGCGTTTATCCATTAGACGCAAAGGCATAAAAGGTATAATTCTTAAAATTATCTTTTAATTTTTTTGCTAAAAGCCAAGGTGCGTATATAGTTTGTGTGCGCATCTTGGTTTTTATTTTTTACCCTTTTTGATGTAAGTAAGTTCACGTTATTACAGAGTTTTTTTACATAAACAAGGGTGATTTCTGATCTTTTTTCTTAAATCACAACTTTTTTATACTTTAGACGGTGGCAGTTTATATGAAATTTATTGATACAGCTGAAATTAAAATAAAAGCAGGTGATGGTGGCCTCGGTATGTCTCACTTTAGGCGAGAAAAATACGTGCCAGCAGGAGGCCCAGACGGTGGAAATGGAGGAAATGGAGGAGACATTTATCTAGAGGCAACAAATGGATTATCAACTCTTCTCGATTTTCGTTATCAGCGTTTTTACGAATCAGATTCTGGTGGTAAAGGGGGGACAAACAATCGACAAGGACGATGTGGTGAAGACCTCGTACTAAAGGTTCCTTGCGGAACCATAGCCTTTGATTGTGAGTCAAGTGAATTTATTGGAGAAGTTTTGCTAGAAGGGCAGCGTATTTTGGTTGCAAAAGGCGGAAAAGGTGGAATTGGCAATACACTTTTTGCGACTTCAAGAAATCAAGCTCCAACAAAAACAATACCTCCAGGTATAGGAGAAGGACGTAGAATTCGTTTGGAATTAAAAATGATTGCCGATGTAGGAATTATTGGAAGTCCTAATGCAGGAAAAAGTACTTTGATTACAGTTATTTCTGCTGCTAGGCCTAAAGTTGCAGATTATCCTTTTACCACTTTGGTACCAACATTAGGAGTTGTCAGTCATAAAGATGCGCCTCCTTTTGTTGTTGCCGATGTTCCTGGTCTAATTCCTGGAGCAAGTCAAGGAAAAGGTCTAGGGCATGATTTTTTAAGGCATATTGAAAGAACAGGTGTTCTAATTCATCTTGTTGATGGTAGCCAAGATTCATCAGAGGCAATGATTAACGATTTTAATGGTATTTTGGAAGAACTTTCGCTATACGACAAAGCGCTACTTAGCAGGCCTAGACTCACAGTTATTTCAAAGGTTGATGCGCTTGCTTCAGAGGAAAATATTGAAATTTCTGGTAATCAAGATGCCTTGAACGAATTTCGTCAATATTTAAAGCGAAAGAAAATAAAATTCTTTGAAATTAGTTCTGCTTTTCGAGTCGGAATTTCTGATTTGCTTGATAAGCTTGTTGAGGTCTTGAATGAATTAAAACAAGATGGAGAAAATATTCAGTGAGTAATACATTTTTAAAAATTGGTGATAAAGAACTGTCTCAAGAAGAATTGGCAATGCTTTCTATTGCGGTGGCAATGGATAAAAAAGCAGTACGGCCAGTGATGATGGATTTAAAAAATCTGGGAGCTTTTACCGAGTTATTTGCAATTGTCAGTGCTTCTAATCAGCGCCAAGTTTATGCTATCGCAGAGCATATTCGACAAACATTTAAGCAATGCTTAGGGCTATCTCCTATATCTGTAGATGGGTTAGAGTCAAGTTCGTGGGTATTAATTGACTACGGCTTTTTATTTGTTCATATTTTTCAAGAACCAACACGTGATTTGTATCAACTAGAACAGTTATGGAGTAAAGCACGTTTTATTGATATTGATGAAGAGAAGTGTCAATTGCTTTTAAACGAAGTGAACAAGATATCTAATGATTTAAATGCAAGAGAAATTGACTGCAGTGAAGATATCAGAATTTAAGATTTATTATGCGTTATATTATTTTAACACCTTGGAAGATTTCTCGAAATTCTGTTTTATTTAACTGTATTCAAGATTTTGTAAATAGATCTTCTCACTATATTTCCTTACAGCATATCTATCCATCTCATGTTTTAAGCTCTGAGCAGCACACACAGTTTTATTGTAAAGAATTAAAAAAATTGTCTGTAGAAAATCCGCTTTGTATTGCTTTAGATGAAAATGGCAAGCAATTATCTAGTGATGGTTTTGCTAAGGAGTTGAGTTATTATGAGCTACATGGAGAAAAAGCAATCGTGTTTTGTGTAGGAGGGGCTTATGGACTGCCTCAAGAAATTGTTAAATTAGGAAGATTTCGTAGTATTTCTTTGTCAAGTATGACGCTTCCGCATGAAATGGCTTTGGCTGTGCTTGTGGAACAAATTTATAGAGCACGATGTATTATTGCAAGTCATCCTTATCATCATGCTGATCCATCGGCTTTTTCTAAGGCTATTTCAGTAAGATCAAGCAAATAATGTTTTAATTTATGAAGTTTAAAAAAATATGCTATATTTGTCATAATAAAATTAATTCATCTGATACTTCAATTTGTAACTACTGCTTTGATAAGTTAACAAAACTGTCTTGGACTTATTGTGGTCGATGTGCAAACCATAAATGCTATGGCTGCGATAATTTGAAGCAGTTTTCAAACGTTATTAACGTATTTATTTACGCGCACGGTTTACCAGAGCTTTTGGTTCAAGCAAAAGATCAAAACGATCTAAACGCTCAATACGTATTTAATCATTTTTTTTACAAAATGGTTTTAGAAAAACTAAAAATTATTATGGAAAAATTTGAGTATAATTATATTGTACTTCCTCCTCTTAGAAAAGAAAGAATATTAAATTCTCAATGGCATCCCATAATTTTTTTGGAAAATATAATTAATACTATTTTAAAATCAAATAATTTTAGCTATATGCCGCAAATATTGAGTCCTGTATTTAATTTTTCATTTTATAGACAAGCTTATGTGCCTTCAAAAACAAGAATATTAACCGTAAATAAATATAATGATAAAAAATACGTTAAAATTTTTACTGATTCAAGTTTTAATACGAATAAACAAAATGCTAAAAGAATTTTGTTATTAGATGATGTTTTAACAACAGGAAACACTTTAAAAACAATTAAGGAAAAAGTTGAAGAAAATGTAACTGCTGATTTCTGGGATATTTTTACTATATTTAGAGCTATTCAATCAGATGTTTAAAGTTATTATAAATAAAAGCCATTGATTAATTTTGCTGCGTTTTTTAAAATTATAAAAGTATCTATGTATATTGATAAAACAAATTATAATTTGTTTTAATATGATATCTTTATATTTGTAAATTAATTTGATAGATTTTGTCTGTTGAATTTGGAACGTTTATTTTGCTCTTGGAGTTTTTTATTTTATTAGAAAAGGTTAATAAATGAATATTATAGCTCAAACTTTGTATAGTTTAATTTTGGCAATTTTTTTTATGAGCTGTACGACAACTAAAGAATCTTCATTAAAATATAAAATTGAAAAAGAATTTAAATATTTTACTTTTTATGAAAAAGGTTACGCTTCATTTTATGATCATAAATGGGCTGGCAGAACAACTGCTAATGGTGAGAAATTTAATCCTGAGCTATTAACTGCTGCAAGTAAAACTTTACCATTTAATTCTACAGTTATGGTTAAAAATACAATAACTGGACAATCTGTTTTTGTAAGAATTACTGATAGAGGCCCGTATGTAAAAGGAAGAGTTATTGATTTAAGTGCAGCTGCTGCTAGAAAGCTAGGTATAAGTAGAATGGGAATTGCTAAGGTAGAAGTGTATCTAGCAAGCAATTAGTTTAGTAGCTTTTCTTTAAAAGCTGCTTGCCACATAATTATGTAAATTATAGATATATAAATATAAATTACAGAAGAATCAAAAAATACATTTTGTGTAAGTGCATGTAAAATATTAGCAAAAAACATAAAAAATAAACTAAAATTAAGATAAGGTGCATTTTTTATGTTTCTTACAATAATAGCTCTCAAATTTTTAAATAATTTTGTTAAATAAAATAAAATCCAAATTGCTGCAATGATACCGCCACAACCAAGAACTTCGATATAGTTATTATGAGCAGTGAATTTTTCTTCCAATTCATCATATCCAAGATGATCATAATATTGTTCACGTAAACCTTGGTCAAGCCAGTATCCACCTTGACCAATAATAGGTTTGTCTGTGATCATATGAGAATAAACTTTCCAAAAGTAAATTCTATTATTTCCTTTTTCAAGGCTTTTATTTGTAATTATTGATTCTGTAGCTGAAGACATTCTATTTGTGAAACTAGAATTTTTTCCAATAAAATAACCTAAAATTAAAATAGTAATAACACTAAATATTGAAATTAAAGGTTTTTTTCTGATGTAAAGAATTATTGGAATTAAAAATAAAATAATAATTGCTGATAAAAATGCAGTTCTTCCTTGTGAAATTACAATAAAAAGTAGCGAAGAAGTAGATATTGAAAATAAAGCTATTAATGAAACCAACCTATTTTTAAAAATAGTAATATTTTTATAATTAATTTTATTAGAAAAACATAGCCAAAATAAACACCATGAAAAAGCAAAGTATGCGGCTCCAACTCCAGACACAGTTAATGGACTGCCGTAAAACCCAAAAACTCTTGTGTTCGCATTTAGTAAAAATGGGTTTTTAAATTCTAAAATTTGCGAAGCACTTTTGAGAGAAATTCCTGTTTTATATTCGTAAAATAACAATAATAAAAAAATTATTGATGCTGGAAATAGACCTGAAATAAAGTACTTCAATGGTTCGTATTTTTTGGTAGGGTTGATTTTTTTATCTTTTTTTCTATATTGGCTTATAAAGTAAAATATAATTATAAAAAAACTACCAATAAAAAATGATGAAGGAAATTCGCTTTTTAAAATTGAAGGAAATAAGTTATTTGTATTATAAATAAATGAAGTTACTGTTGAATTTGGAAAAATAAGATTTAATAAATTTGTAATTGGAAAAATAAGATGTAATGCAATTAGATAAATGCATATTTGAAGCATAAATTTTGGAATTTTTAAGTTATTTTTAATAAAATATACAGAAGGAATTAAAATGCAGGTTAAATAAAAAAATATCGCTTGGACTGCAATACCAGTATAAAGAAAAAATGGAAATATGAAAAAAGAAAAATTAATCAAAGCAATTACTCCAGTTTTAAAATGAAAAATTTTCTCCTAAATAAACTTGCTTAACACGCTCATCTGCAATGACTTCATCCGGTTGACCTGCGGCAATAATTTTACCACCAGCAAGAATATAAGCGCGACTGCACAAAGAAAGAGTTTCGCGTACATTATGATCAGTAATTAACACACCAATTTGCTCTTCTTTAACGAGTTTTTTAACAAGCTCTTGAATTTCATTTACCGTAACAGGATCGATACCAGCAAAAGGTTCATCTAAAAGCAAAAATCTAGGGTTAATAATTAATGTTCTCGCTATTTCAAGACGTCTTCTCTCTCCTCCAGATAAACTAATACCAAGACTTTTTCTAATATGTCCAATACCAAATCGATCAATTAATTTTTCTAGAAGATTATAACGATTTTGTTTTTTTATGCCAGTCACTTCCATTATAGCTAATAAATTGTCTTCAACAGATAGCTTTCTAAAAACACTAGAGTTTTGAGGTAAATATCCAATACCCATTTTTGCTCTTTTATGTATAGGAAGATTAGTAATTTCTTGTTCATTAATAATAACTTTACCTGAAGTTGGTTTAAGTAAACCAACTGTCATATAAAAACTGGTTGTTTTTCCTGCTCCATTTGGCCCTAATAAACCAACAATTTCTCCATTATTAATATAAAATGAAACGTCATCTACAACTGTTCTTGCTCCAAATTTTCTTACAAGATTTGACACTTTAAGTTGATAATTATTCATTTTATAACCTTGTCGCTATATTTTTCTTTAAAATTAGTACTTTTTTTTAAATTCATTGTATCTTTAGGTGATACTGCACCATGAGTTTCTTGTAACCGAATATTTCCTGTATCTAAATTAATTTCAATATATTCAGCATTAATAACTTCTTGTGCTTTAAAAAATTTTGCTTTTCCTTTAAGAATCATAATTTTTTGAGGAATAAGAAATTCAATTAAGCTTGCAGAAGCATTTATATCAGGGGATGCTATAGTACCTTTTTTTAAAACTTTCACATTTCCAGTAGCAATGGCTTTTTGAATTGAGGTGCTTCCAGTCGCAAAATTACTGTCAGGTTTTCCAATGAGCTCAGCTTTTTCTGCTGTAAGTGTTGTATTGTCTTGCACTAAAGTTACATTCCCAATTAAATTTAATATTCCATTTTTTTTTGAGAATTCTGCCATTCTTCCTTGAAAATATATTGGAGCATTTGTGTTGTGTTTTGAAAAATCGTCAAAGACACTTTCATCATTTTTTTTAGGGTTCAGCTTTTTTTTATTATTTTCAGTTTCAATCTGTTTTCTAATTGATAATTCTGATTGATTTGATTTTTCAGATTTAGTTTCCTTTTTTATATCAATATTATCTGAAAAAGAGTTTTCAAAATCTGCATAAGAATTTTGAATTATAAAAATAAAAATAATTTTTATTAAAATTATTTTTTTTAATAATAACTTCATCCATTTACCTTTTTAACACTTTATTAGTTTTATTACCTAAAAACACTCCGCTTACATTTGATTTAAGTTTTAAGTTTTCATTATTTGTTGAATAATAAAAACCTTTACTTTTTATAATACCATTATTTCCTTTATAATAAAAATCATTTTCAGAAGAAACTATTTCATTATCGACATCAATTTTTACGTTATAAGTTAACCCTTTGCTTTCTTTAAAGCTAAAAGTAACTTTTTCAGGTAGAGTTGCAATTTGAATACCTTGACTTGTACCAAAAGACATAGAATTTTGATTATTATCTTTTATGTAGCTTTTTAGTTGTCCATAAGCTTTATTGGTATTAATGGCAGTAAAATTTTTTTGTTGTGAATCGTAGGCTTGGTAAATAAGATTGCCTTCAGCTTCAAATGAACTATTATTATAATAAATAATTTTTTCACCCGAAAAAGAATATTTTAACTTTCCGTTTACAAATTTTTTTGAATAAAATTTTTTAGCAAAATTAATGGGTAGTACAGAATTTTCCTGTTCACTTTGTAGCAAAACTACTTCTGAATAGTGTTCCAAATAATTTTTTTGATACCACAATGCAAAAATAAAAAAGAATGAAAAAATAACAGCATAAATTCGACCTAGCATTTAATAAGCCTTAAAAAAGTGTTTAAAACTTTAGAACCAGCAGGGCTTGCAAAGCTTTCTGGATGAAATTGAATTCCAATTCTAGGGTATAAGCAATGCTCTGTCGCAATAACAAAACTATTTTCACTTGCAAGGGCTACCATATTTTTAGAGAAAATAGGATTGCTTATTTTGCAACCCAAAGAGTTATATAAAACAAATCTACCATGAAGTTCTGAATTTTTAAAATATTTTGAAAAATTTGATGGTTTAACTTGTATTTGTCGACCATGCATCGGTTTTTTATTGATTTGTGAAATAACACCACCTTCTGCCATGAGAAGAAGCTGATGACCAAGGCATACACCTAAAAATGGAATATGATAAGGGATTCTTTTATAAAGACTAAGAGATTCAATATATTGTGAAGGATGTCCTGGGCCTGGAGAAAATATTACTGCTTTAATATCATCGAAATTATTAATAGATAATAGTTTATCACAAGTAATTTTTTGAAAACTCAACCCTTTTGATTCAAACCAACCAATTAGATTATTGGAAAAGGAATCAAAATGATCAATAAAAAGTATCATTTTAGTAGACTTTCTAAAATTGGCAAAAAAGAGTTTAATTTTGTTTTAAACTCATTAAATTCAAACTGAGTGTTTGATAGAGAAGTAATTCCTGCCCCAACTCCAAAATAGACTCCTCGTTTTCCCATAAACACACTTCTAATTAATAGGGTGGAGTCAAAATTTCCATCGGATTCTTTAATACCACAAACTCCTGTGTAGTATCCTCTTTTGTTTTTTTCAAGAGTATGAATAATTTCACACACTTTTCTTTTTGGGGTGCCGGTAATTGAGCCTGCAGGCAAGGTTTTTTCGAGGCAATCAGATAGAGTGATCTTATTTTTTAATTTTCCAACTATAAAGCTTTGCATTTGAATTAAATTTCCGGATATTCTGGCAAAAAAAGGTTTATATACCTTGATACTTTCTGCTAAACAAATTTCATGCAAATCATTTCTCATAAGATCCACAATCATTGTATGTTCTAATATTTCTTTTTGTTTATTCCAAATAAGGTAAGCATCTTTAAAATTAGGAAGATTGTATTTTGTTTTAATGGTACCTTTAATGGGTTCAGAAATAACAAACCCATTATTAGTGGATAAAAATCTTTCTGGGGAGAAACTCGCTATCGCAATTTTTTTATTATTATAATATATTCCAAATCTAGAAAAATTATTAATCCAACAGTAAAAAAATTGTGACATTGTAATAAATTTTTTGCTTTTATTAAGTGTTTGAGTTGTTGTAATATTTGCTAAATAACAGTCTCCTTGAGACATATGTTTTTTTATTTTTTGTATTGTACTTTTAATATTTTCATTTATTTGAAGATTTGTTTTTTTTCTTTTTATTAATTTGATGTTATTTTTCGATTTATTTTTAAAAATCAAATTAATTTCATTTTGTAATGACTCGAAAAAAAATAAATTTTCATTGTAATTATTTATAGTTAATATAATACTATTTATATAAATTTTAATTTTGATTTCAAAATTTGGTTTTATAATAATTGAAGACTCTTCCTGTTCTAAATCAGAAAATGGAGTTATAAAGAAAATAGGTGTGTTTTCGTCAGTTTTTAGATTAGATGTAAAATCTTTAAAATTATTGCCTTGAAATAGAATAGTTGAATTACAAAAGAACCTCAGCAAAATATAATTTTCTGATTGAGGGTCGTAAAAATTTTTGAAAACGCTATCTGACTTGTTTGATGCAATAAATTTGTCCTCAATAGGATATTCAAAGCCAAAACATGAGTAAACTTGAGCATGGAATAGATTTTTGTTTTTAAAGCGTTTTTCTAACAAAAAAATTAAATTATCGATATTTTCTGAGTGATTTAGTAAGTTTTTTTTTAAAAGAGCGGTCTTCAACAACAAATTTCCTCTATTCTTAGATTAATAGATTTTTATTGAGCTTTAAAAATCCGAAATTTATATATCGGATTAGGATTTGCTATTAAAGATTTATTTTATTATTTTTGTATTTTAGCGCAGAATTGGGCTCAAGCATAATTTTTAAACAGTCGGCTATTGTTATTTTTTACCTGAATAATTGTTTTTAGTTAGATATGAAGTAAGGAGTCTGTATGAAGACAAAAGCGGAAATTTGTAGAAACTGGTTGCCTCGTTATACGGGCTCAAAGATTGAAGATTTTGCTGATCATATTCTATTAACCAATTTTCAGGCTTACGTTAACCGCTTTGCGGAAATGACGGATTCTAAAATTGTTGGACTAGATAGAGCGATGCCAAATGCAACTTGTAGAAAATCAAATGTTACAATGATAAATTTTGGAATGGGTTCTGCTAATGCAGCAACTATAATGGATCTTTTAAGTGCAAAAGTACCTAAAGCAGTTTTATTTTTGGGCAAGTGTGGTGGTTTGAAACATTCAACCGAAATTGGACATTTTATTTTACCAATTGCAGCCATTAGAGGAGAAGGGACTTCTAATGATTATTTTCCTCCAGAAGTTCCCGCAATGCCTTCATTTAAGCTGCACAAATTTGTTTCACAAAAAATTGTGGAAGCAGGGCACGATTATCGGACGGGAGTTGTTTATACTACAAATAGAAGGGTTTGGGAGCACGATCAGGCGTTTTTAAAATACATGCATAAAATGAAATGTATTGCCGTTGATATGGAGACAGCAACAATCTTAATGGTAGGTTTATATAATGAGATTGCTCGTGGGGCATTACTTGTGGTTTCTGATGTTCCTATCACTCCCGAAGGGGTTAAAACAGAAATGGGAGACAAAAGCGTTTCTGCAAAGTGGACAGACATTCATATTCAGCTCGGTATAGAAAGCTTAAAAGATTTGGAAGCAAATGGTGAGCCAATTAAACATTTTAAATATTAAATATAAATAAAACTACACCCCTCTTAAGTTCCCAAAAAGTAACACATGAAGTCTTGGTGTATAACGAAAAGAATGCTTTAAACAAATATCATGCAGCCAAACGTTACATATTTGCGATTCAATGCTTGTACCTTCGGGCATAAGAAGTACCTTATGTTTTGAAATATTAAATTTAGATATGATTTTCAATACCTCATTTAAATCTTCTGTTGCTTCTTGTTTTCTAATTACAAATTTAAAATAAATCTGATCATACTGTAAAGAAAGCTTTGCCCAATGCTCTAAAGCTTCGGAGTTGATTTTTTCATTTGCGTTTGAAAATTTTGGAGAAATATTCCATTGCATTAAAAAGTAGTCACTGTTTAAAAAATTAGGGATTTGTAAATGCGGTATGCGAGTGCCATTACTTTCTACTTCTGCTGTGTAGTTTGAACCAAGGCTTCTCATTAATAAACCTATATTATGAAGCGTCGGTTCGCCACCAGATAGAATAAGATGATTAACCTTGAAAGATTGAATTTTAGTAACAAGCTCATTCAGTGAATGACGAGTAAATTTTTGTATTCCTTTTGGTTCGGTTGAACTTACAGGATCGCTTTTAAACGTGTGCGTGTATGGAGTATCACACCATGAACAACGTAAGTTGCATATTTGAAATCGTACTAGCAAAGAAGGTTTTCCTAGGTTTACGCCTTCACCTTGTAAACATGGATACATTTCATTAACTAAAAAACTTGCGTGCATGAGTGATTTCCTACAAGTTAAAACAAATAGCGCCTTTGGATAATCCTTCGTAAGCACGAATTTCAATTTGTTGCTCTTGAGGAGAAAATAATTGATAAACAAACTCTGCTAAATTTTCGACTGTACTTTCTTGTTCAAGAGTAAACACATTTTCTTTCGGTAAAATGATTGCAACTTCACCTTGGGTTCCCTTGTATTGAGCTGCTATTACTGTTTCTTTTAATTCAAGAAGTTCAGGACAATAATCAACAAGATCTTGAATTAATTTTGTGTTCCAAGAATCAACCACATAGTTTCTGGAAATAATATAAGAATTATTTAATTTTTTAGCGGCAAAAGTACTTTTTTCTAAATTCAAATTTCCATTTTCAAAAACTTCGATAATGTTACTATGGCCATGGAATCTTTGACAGTTGCCATAATGATGACAAAGACTATGAGTATAACTAAAGTAATTTGGGTTTTTATTATGTTCGTGTTCTCTCAATGTAACGGTAACGCTTTTAACATTTTTTGGAGAATTTCTTAAAATAGATTGCGCAATTTCTTTTTCAAGCAAGGAAAAATCATTATTATCCAGCGCAGCTAAAGTGTCTTTAGAAATTCTTGTTACTGAGTTATTATAAGTATTTATTGCAAAAAATAAATTTTCTTTATAATTTTCAATTACAATCGTTTGTGTGTTTGATTGAAACCGAATTGAATTACCATTTACTAATAATTTGTGATCAAACTCATGATCAATCGTATTTTTAGCAGATTTTTTAGCTAAACTAAAATCGAAAATTACACCATTATTATCCTTAAAACCTTCCCAAGTAATATCAACATACCAGCTTTTGCCTTTTGGGCCTGCGCTTGGGTATAAAATAGCACAATCAAGTAGGGTAACATCTTGAATAAATATTTTGGTTGTATTCAAATTTTTAGTTTGCATGTGTAGATAAAACCTTCAAAAATTCTTAGGCAGAAAGTAGTTCTGCTGTGGCCTTGGTCTTATCTAAATAATTACACAGAATCAACCTAAAAGCTTTAGAGCCATTTCTGGAATTTGATTTGCTTGTAAGAGTACAGAAATACCGGCTTTTTGTAATATTCCTTGCTGCACAACTTGAGAGCTTTCTTCGGCATAATCAGAGTCCTTAATTCTTGATTTTGCAGCTTGTAAGTTTTCAATTGTAATGCTTGTATTTGCGATGGTGTGTTCCATTCTATTTTGAATGGATCCAAGAATTGCTCTGTACTCGTTGACTTTATCAATTGCATCGTCAATTCGGGTGATACTTCTTTGTGCATGTACTTTTTTATCAACTCTGGTTCCTGTGGCATCAGGAACACTACCAAGATTTAAAGAGCCAGGACCACCTGTTAATGCATTAATTTTATTAAGATTTATTCTGATAATATGGGTTGGATTGCGAACTGTACGCAAGTCATCCACCTCTGGATAATAAGAAGCACCGACTTGAACTTCAAGTGGTGGTGGATTGCTATTCTTTTTTAGAATTTCAGGTATTTTAGCTTCTCCAGTTAAAAGACGTGTTCCGTTAAACTCAGTCGAGTAAGCAATTCTATCAATCTCGTCTTTAAGAGCTTCAAATTCTTTTTGAATATGTCCTCTTTCTAAGTCTCCGATGGTATCGCTTGCAGCCTGAATCGAAAGCTCTTTTAAACGAATGAGCATATTAGATATTTCATTTAAGCCTCCTTCAGCTGTTTGAATTAGGCTTATTCCATCTGCAGTATTTCTTTTTGCTTGGGTTAATCCTCTTATTTGAGAGCGTAATTTTTCAGAAATAGCAAGTCCAGCTGCATCGTCGGCCGCTCTATTAATACGATATCCGCTTGAAACTCTTTCGGTATGTTTAGCAAGTAACAGTGTCGACACAGACAAGTTCCTTTGAGCATTAATAGAGCTGATGTTTGTTTGGACTCGTAATCCCATATTTTAACAACTCTCCATGGGAGAGTCTCCCTGGTTATCTTCTTGAACTTTTAAGCTTTTACTTATTGTAAGGCATGTCGAAATAATTTTATAGGCTTGCTTCCTCATTGCGTCTATTTCGTCGCGTGCTTCCCATGTGAGTCCTTCATGAACCGCGCGATTTCGACTATCCTGTAAAGAATGGACTAATTTAATAAATTCAAATAGTTCTGTGTCAGATTCAAAATTAAGATGAATGAGATTATTCAAATTAAATTCGCATTGCTTTCTTGCAATGACAAGCAACAGAAGTGCAAATGCCTTGGGACCATCTAATGTAAACCGTTTACCGGGCCTATATAAGCAAATTGCTCGAAGCATTTTTCTTAATTTAAATTTACTAAAATAAGGAATTGTTCTGATGATTTGAAGATTAGAAATATAATCTTCAAACAATGTCATTTTTTCAACTATACCTTTTGCATAGCCAATGCAGTCAAGTCTTTTCGATAATGCTCCATACCGAATGATGGCATCAGTATGAACTTCAAAAGTTTCTCTCATAGTTAATTCAACTGCCTTACAATGCATGTTTACGATTGGGCTTAAGTCAACAGCTTCATTTCCCCAGCCTTTAGATTGAATTAAAATCATCTCCGCTGTTCTTAAAGCACTTTTAGAGTCAATAGAAAGAGCGTCAGAATGTGGTATTAGTGCTTTAATAGTGAGATCGATGTTTTGAGAGGATATGCGCATTTCAGAGGTGTCTGTATAATTTAAAACTTCAGGAATTTTTGCAGAAATTTTATAAATTGCTTCTTGAATAGCAAAATCTACTTCTTCTGGAAATCGCATTAATTGTAGATTTTTGAGTTCTTTTAGGATTTCTTCATGATTTATTAAAGAAATTTCTTTTATAATTTTAATTTTTAGCAAGTTGCTGATGTTATTCTTTGATACTGAGCGAATGAGTGCTTGGTGTGCTCGTGGTTGATGGGAATGTAATAATTCATTAATTGTATGCTCAACGAAATCTGCATCTATATGTTGTAATCCTTGGTACAGTACAGCTTTAATTGCTTCTTCTGTATCCAATTTTACGAGTGCGCGTACAATCCATCTTTTTTCTACATGTGGAGCAACTCTCAAACCTTCTCGGAGATATTTTTCATAATATTCTTTTTCTTCTGTTGTAAGATTAGTATTTAAGCACACTTGAAGAATTGCGCCCCATCGTAATACTGGTCTATCAAATAAAATATTGCCACTCCAATCAGAAAATTCAGCATCTATTTCGTAAAAATTATTAGACTTATCCAGCATATTTTGAATTAAGCTAGAAATCTCTTTTAATGTTAAAAGAGTTTTTTGTTGTAAAGGAATTTTGAAGCAATCTGAGCCAACAAGTATTGATTGAAATCGAGAAGTAACTTCAAGTATGTATTCTTCTTTTTCTATATTGCCTTGAAGTAAAGTTTGTCTAATAGTTTCTAATTCTGTTTGAATTGAGTGACTAATAGTATGTATGTTAAGTTTAGGAGCGCTTAACGCTATCGCTGTAAAAACCCAACTTACACCAGAAAATGGAATTTCTTTGTTTAATTCATCCATAAAACGAGCAGAAAACGAAAATCCTATAGTCGTAGCATATATTTGTTCAATAAATGTATCATAAGATTCTTGATTATCATTTTTCAAGTGTTCAACATAAGCTTTAATATTTTTTAAAATAATATTTTCTAAAACAATTAGTTTTTCAGGTTGTAAATTTTGCGCAGCTTCGCTTCCTAATGATAAAATTTGAGAAATCAATATTTTTTTATCAAAATTCATTAAAAATAAATTTTGCCATGTATTTAAATAATTATTAAATAAAATATCAAAATTTAAAAAATAATATGTTAAATCATTTAAGTTTTCATGCCAGGATAAAAAATGATTTGGATTGCGTACAGATTTTAAAAACGCGCTGTTTTTTAAAGGTGCATTTTCTGCCCAGTATTTAACAAGAGACTTATTTTTATTGCTTTCAATTGATGCAATTCCGATTAAAGTATCGTTTACTAAAATATTAATAAGTTCTTTATTTTTTAGTTTTAAAATAGTTCCTGTAATATTTTCTTTATCAATTAAATTATTGCGTAATATCTTTTCGAGTGAGATATTTAGAACTGACTGATTAAAGCAGGCATATCCTAAAAAATTTGGAGTTTCTTGATGAGCTGCTGTAACAAAAAATAATTCTGCTGCTTTGGTATTAAAATTTAATTCTTCATATTTATTTATTTCTGAAATTATTATTTCAAATAATCTTTGAATTTCGTTGTTCTTTAATTTGTATTTAAATGATTTTATATTTATGATATCAGCAGCATTTGCTGCAAATCCTAAATATAAAAAAGTAGAAATTAAAGCTGTATTTTCTATATCTTTGTAATTATGATTTTTAACAATCGAAAAAGCAATATTTTTAATTTTTTCTGTAATTTGACCAA
The DNA here is from genome assembly GCF_037081835.1 of Spirobacillus cienkowskii. Taxonomy (GTDB): domain Bacteria; phylum Bdellovibrionota_B; class Oligoflexia; order Silvanigrellales; family Silvanigrellaceae; genus Silvanigrella; species Silvanigrella cienkowskii. Next base: position 444,815 of record NZ_CP146516.1, read on the forward strand.
GCTTAATAAAAGCATTAAAGCCTTTTGCTAGAATATAATTTGGTAAATTTTGGTGAAAGTATTTTTCTAGATTTTCTTTAAAGTTGTCATCTCCAGTTTCTTCAACATAAGTTAAAATTGCATATAATATTTGATTTGAAACTTTTTTATTTCCATCGAGAAATTTTAAAATTATTGGAGAAAAAAATGTTTTTTTTGAATGAGCTATAGATAAAATACAGTTACATATAACGCTTTCATCTGTTTCTTTATGCAGTAAATACGATATTATTGCCCATTCACTATTTGGTATATTTGGTATTTTAAGCGATGCAGCAAGTTTAGACTTTTCGGCGCTAGTTGGTATTAGAGCCATAATTTGCCAAGTCAATAAATTTCCTTGCCAAGATTGTGGTATTTTTGCAAGGTTTTCTATCGCTAAATATCGCTCATGTACTTTCTCTGAGCGAACAAATTGTTTTAGATCTTGGGAAGCTGGCATGAACGCTCTCCTGCTCTAAGTAATTAAAATTTTATATTTTTAATCTTTGAAGTAATTAATTATTGCAAGATATATTTATCAACACTAACTGTATAGTCAGTTGGATTGATATAATTTGTATCCATTTGTGCAAGTTGTAATTTTCCACTCATATCCCAATTTACAGCTTGCCACTTAGTAAATTGGTCTATAACCCAAATTCCAGATTGTCGACTTCCATTACCACTTTTTCCGTTACCACCAAAAGGCAAATGCGCTTCTGCTCCCGTGGTGCTGTTATTTATACTTGTCATTCCTGCAGAAATTTCGTTTTTAAATTTGTATGCAGAATGAATATCTGAAGTATATATTGCCGAACTTAAACCATAACCTGTTTTATTTGATAGATAGATAGCTTCTTCAATAGAATTAAAAGTTAATACATTAAATAATGGACCAAAAGTTTCAGTATAGTAAATTTCATCATTTTCTTGAACATTATCTATTATTGATGGAAAAGCGTAATATCCTGAACTCGCATTACCATTAAAGCTATTAGGTTTATTTTGGCTTGTAATTTTTCCATTTTTAGATGTTAGTATCTTATGGTGAGGTTTAATTAAGCATTCTAAATTATCTAGATGTTTATTTAAAAATCTTTCACTTATCATTGGGCCATAAAAATTGTTTTCATTTGTTGGTTCTCCAATTGATAGATCGTTTACTTTATTTAATATTTTTGAAATTAATGTATCTTTTACCGATTTATGAATAATTAAGTTTCCAAGAGAAGTACAACGCTGTCCTGCTGTTCCAAATCCAGACCACAATATTCCATTTACAGCTAGATCAAGATCTGCATCTGGCATTATTACTAAAGGATTTTTACCGCCTAGTTCTAAGCAAGGATTTTGTAAGTTTTTCCCACAAATTTCTCCAATAAGTCTTCCAACTTGAGTGCTACCCGTAAAACCAACTTTATCTATTAATCCATCATTTACTAAAGATATTAACTGAGCTCCTGTTTGAGGACCAGTTCCAAATACAACTTGAAATACATTTTTTGGAACCCCAGCAGCATAAAGTAGTTCTGCAAAAATTAAAGATACTAAAGGAGTGTCTTCAGAAGGTTTCCATACGCATGTATTTCCGCAAATGAGAGCAGGAATAAAATACCAGCTTGGAACGGCTACAGGAAAATTTCCTGCAGTGATACAGGCAAATACACCAACAGGTCTTCGATAAGTGTAAAGTTCTTTATTCGACATTTCACTTGGAACTGTTTGTCCATATAAACGTCTTCCTTCGGAAATAAAAAAGTAACAAGTATCTATTGCTTCTTGAACATCACCTCTTGCTTCTTTAATTGGTTTGCCCATTTCTCGAGTTAAAACTTGAGAAAGAGACTCTTTGTTTTTTTCAATTAATTTTGCAAGATTAGAAATAATTCCAGCTCTAATGGGTGCTGGAGTATTTTTCCATTGCTCCAATCCGGAACGAGCAACTTTGCAAGCTTCAATGCATTCTTCTTTTGTTGCATTCGAAAAAGTACCTAAAGTATCTTCATTATTAGAGGGATTAAATGATGAAAAGTAGTTAGTACCTAGGTTTTTTTTACCTGCAATAATAGATGATATTGAATTCATAAAAGTTCCCTTTTTTAGCTATTACATAGCTATAATACAGTTTGTGAGGTTCTTGAATTAGAAAAGTCCAGAATATTGGTAGCATACTCTTTTATAGCGGGTCTATGCGCAATGACCAAAGTAATAGAATTTTTTACATGCTCTTTTAAATTTTTAATAATTTTAGTTTCATTAATGAGATCTAGAGCGCTAGTTCCCTCATCGATAATAATCAAATGAGGTGTTTTGTAAAATATTCTAGCAAACATTAATCGTTGTTTTTCGCCACCCGATAGTCCAGAAGTATTGGACATTAGATCTTTATCTAAAAGTGATAACTTTAAAGCATTTTTTGCAAGATTGATTTGTTCTTGAGTTGGTTTAACAATTTTTTGAGGATAAACAATATTTTCAAAAATTGTTCCTAAAAATATAAAAGGATCTTGAGGGATAAAGCAAATTTTATTAGAAATTTCATAAAATAAGTTTTCAGTAATTATTTGATCATTTATATATATATTTCCATTTAATGGTTTTTGCAATCCTAGGACTGTTCTAATAAATGTGCTTTTACCAACTCCTGATGGACCAATTATTGCTAAAATTTCTCCTTTATTAAGAGTAAGGTTGATGTTTTTTACAAGTTGAGAGTTATCGGTGTTACCTATAGATACATTATTAAAATGAATTTTATCAATAGAAGTAAAGTTATAATTATTAAATTCAGAATTAATTTTTTTATTAATTTCTCTTAAAGAAAAATCTTGCGATATAAAATTTCTAATACGTTGTAAAGCTTCGGTACCCTTTTTAGTAGAATTTAGTTGATCAGATATTTTACTAATTTTATCAGATAATAAAGCTGTAGTAATCATAAAATTAATAAATATACTACTGTCTAAAGTGTTTTCAGAAATTCTTCTGAGCGCTGCAATAATTATAAATGCCCCAGCTATTATTGAAAACCACTCAACAAGAGGACTTCCTAAAGATTTCGCTCGGGTTGCTCTTCTCCAAACATGATATATTTTATCATTAATTTTATTAAATTTTAAAATCTCAAATGCTATAGCTTTGTGTGATTGAATTGTTTGCCACCCTCTCATTCTTTCAAGAATACTACTTAATAGTTCACTTTCAAACTGTAATCCTTGTCTAGAAAGTTTTTTTAATGTTTTTGAAGTAACTTTTAAAACAATTCCAGCAGGAATAAGAACGGTTAAAAACAAAATAAAAAGCTGATAATCTAAAATAATTAACCATAAAATTAATACAATTGAGGTTAAACCATTTTTAATAATAGTGTTTATTAATCTTGTAAATGTTTGTTGTGCTTCTCTAATATCTTCCCCCACCATAGAAGAAAGTAAGCCAATGTCAATATTTTTAGCACTTAAATAATTTAAAGAAAAATACTTATTAGAAATTTCATAGCGAAGCATTTTTGCAAGCTTTTCTCCAAGATATTTTAGGTTAAATTCACAATAAAAATTTAATAAACAATATGTTAAAGATAGAATTATAAATATTAAAGCAAACCAATCTTTTTGAAATGTTAAAGGAATTGAATATTCAAATTGCGTTCCCTCAACCAATGGAGTAATCCACAACGCAAACTGTTCACCAATTAGTCTTTTCCAAGTAATATCGTCTGGTACAAAGTTAATTGTTTGAATAATAACAGAAGTGACACTAACCAAGGCAAGTGACAAAGGGATCGTTATAATAGCAGCTATTGTAAATAACACAAAATGACTTGGCCAAAATTTAATTTGCTGGCTCCAAATTTTAAGTGTCGACATTTCTTTATTTGCATTTAAATCCATCATTTTTGCCTTAAATATATTATGTAACTAATTAATTTAATCAAATGTTCTAAAGCGGATTAATTTTTTTTCTCCAGCATTTAAAGTAATTGATTGTTCTATTGGTGAACCAAATTTTGGTTTGATTTTAAGTGTAAATTCTTTATTTGGAGCAACAGTAATCCGGTAAATTTGAATTGTATCTGGTAAAGTAGTCCAGCTTCTTGTATCAGCGACTTCAGTAGACATACTAAATATATTAGCAGCAAGACCTGCAAGAGGATTTTGTTCTCCAATTTTTCGTGTCGCCACATCCTTTGCAATAACTCTTGCTGCAATTTTAGTTAAATCCGCAGCTTTTCTATTTTCGAGTGATTCTTTTGCCATTTTCCCAATTTCTGCAAAGACCAACGTTTTCCCAACTAATATGTCGTTTATAAATATTTCTGAATAATGGTTTTTATAGGGTATTTGTTTATATTCAGGAAAAGAAATATTAACATAAGTTTTATCAGTAAAAAAAGGGATGTTTTTAGGAACTTTAATAGGAGAAATGCCTGATTCATAAACAACATAAATTTCACCCATTTTTACAAATTTATCATGTGATATCCATTTTATATTCTGTTTATTTGTATCAATTTCTTTTAAAATGTCATTTCTTTTTCTGTATTCCGCAAGTCTTGCAAGATCTTTAAGTATAAAATTTTGAATTTGTTGGTTGCTATCTGTGTTTTTGTTACTTTCATTAAAATTATTTAAAGCTTTTTTATACTCAATTATTGCGTTATCCCATTCATTTTTGTTTTCATACATTAACCCAGAAAAATATGATGAAAATAAATCATATTTAAGAATATTTTTATATTTTTCTTTTGTAGAGAACTCATGTTTTATATCATTTGTTCTTCTTATCATCGCAATTGCGTTATTATTATCTTTGTTAGCAAATAATGCAAGCGAAGAAAAAATTGGTAGCAATACTCTTTCGTGTGCCTCTCCTGTATAATCAGATTTAGAATCATTTATAATTAAGCTTGAGGCGGTGTTTGAAATACTAGTTGTATACAATTCGTCAAGATGCTTATCTGAGTTAACCCAGCTACTGACAGCTTCTTTATAATTATCTTGTAAATACAGAAGCATCCCTTTTTCCATTAAAAATAAGGAGTAGTTTTGTTTTTCTTTTGAAAAACTACTGTCATCTAATTTTTTTATAGCTTCATTATATTTTCCATTATATAAATCAGCTCTGATTTTTTCGTTTTCATTTGTATAAGTTTGGCAACTTGTAAGAATTAATGCAATAAATAAAAACGTACCTGTTTTTTTTAAAAACATTTTTAGATATCCCTTATGTTTTAAGCTTTGATAAAATTGCTTCGCGTGATTTTTCTAGTATTTCTAAATAACTGAGATTATTTGGTTCAATTCTTGGGTGTATAGTAATAGAAACGTTAGATTTTTTTGGTAGAATAGACCCTTTTGGCAGCATTTTTGCACAGCCGTTAATAGTAATCGGGACTATAGGCAGATTTAGAGTTTTAGCGAGTCTATAAGCTCCAGTCTTAAATTCGCCAAGACTGCCTGTTTTGCTTCGAGTTCCTTCAGGAAAAAAAATCATAGGGGTTCCATTTTTAAGATGCCTTGATGAAAGTTTTAAACTTTTCTCAGCACTTAATTTGTTGCCTCTTTCTACTGGGACATATCCAATTAGTTTCATTCCCCAACCAAAAAAAGGAATTTTAAATAAAGAAGCTTTAGCAATCCATCTGAACCTAGTAGATAAAATAAATAAAGCGAGTATGTCTGCTTGGCTTTGATGGTTTGCTACATAAATTACGGCCTCATTTTTTTTCGCTAAGTTTTCTTTCCCTTTAATTGAAAACTTCCACCATGGGTTTAAATATTGTATGGCTAAAGCCCAAATTGCAGCTAATTTATGTAATGAGTGTCTTTCTTTATCAACAAAAAAGACAAAAGGAAAAGAAATTATAATTGTAGTAGAAAAAAATATACTTAAAATAATAATATTAATCCAAGTATAAACTCCTCTAAATATGTTTATAAATTCTTTTCCCATTTTTTTTAAAATTATTTTTAATTTCATAAGTTTGCCTACTTTTTGTCGAGCTTATTTTGAGATTTATCCTTTAAATTTAATAAAAGAACTAAAAAATTTTAATGCAATATCTTTTTTACCAGAAACTGGTTCTTTTATTAAAATGCTATCATTATTTTCTATAAAGATAGCGTTGTGATCATTATTGTTTTTCCAAATATCTTTAATATTACTATATAGGATAGCATTAAGTTGTTTTATTTGCATATGTTCACATGCAGCTTTTATTCCTTCTTCTTGCTTTCCTGATGTTAGTTTAGCCGCGGCCTTAAATCTAATTTTAGAAATATTTTCAAGATCAATAATTTTTTTAGTTTTATTTAGTTCAAGATGAACTTTTTCTTGAGTGCTCGAGATTTTCTCAGAAAATTTATTTTTACAAATAAAATCTGATCCAGCCACTAAATGAATTATTCCATCGAAATCTTTTTCATTAATATTTTTGACATAATTATACATATCTTCATACTCTGGAAGATTAGCAATAGTTTGATATTGATATTCTGGTACTTCAAAATTTGTGTTACCTAGAATAAGTTTAGTTTTTATTCCCATAGCATAAAAAACTTTTGCAACTTCAATACCTAAAGAGCCAGTTGATAAGTTTGTTATGCATCGAACAGGATCAATCATGATCCGTGTGCCCCCAGCGGTGATTATGATATTCTGGGAGTTTGAATTAAATAACGCTGCTTTATTGATAATATGGGCAATTTCTATAGCAAGATTCTGATGTGAAGGTAATTTTTCTTTACCTTCTTCAAAACGAGGGGTTGTAAAAAATACTCCAGGAATTTTTGTCAGTTTTTCTCTATTTTGTTTAATAATAGGAGAGTTTGTTAAACTTTCATGCATAGTAGCGCAAAAAATTATTGTTTTTTTCAATCCTAAAGCACTTTGAATTAAAGTTGTTGCACCATCTGAGCAGATCCCATTTACGCTTTTTGATATGAGGTCTGCTGTAGCTGGGCACACAACAAGGGCATCTGCGGCGCAGATATGTTCTGCTAGGCCAGTAGGGTTAATAATCACTTCGTTGCCCGAAGCCCAGCGTAAACTGTCAATCCCAATAAATTTTAAACAATTTTCAGTAATACAAAACTGTGTTGAGGCGCCATGGCGCCGTAGTTCACGCGATAATTTTGGCAGCTCTGTTGCAGCAATCCCTCCTCCTCCAATGATTGTAATTTTCATGTTTGACAGAAATTTAGAAGAGCTTTCCACTTGGAGATCGACAGGTAAGGACTCATTAATTTCTGAATTACTGCTAAACTTTTCAAAAGTTTTTGCTAAATTGCTTATGTTCTTTGAATTGCGATGTTTCATTTTCGTAGACTCGTTGCTTTGTTGATGCTATTTGCTTATGCGACAGGACTCTTATGAAATCCTTAGCTTTAACTTCAAAAGGAAATATAAATGTTTTCAAAAAAATTACCATATGCTCTTGAGTCGGATTCTGGCAACTCATCATCCCTTGATCTTTGGTATCAAGAAAAGCACAATAACGAAGTTTCTTTTGGCCTTCACGTTAAAAAGGTGCTTAATTCAGTACAAAGCCCTTTTCAGAGAGTTGATGTTTTTGAATCAACTGGTTTTGGCCGTGTGTTGACGTTAGATGGTTTGATGATGTGCTCTGATCGTGATGAGTTTGTCTACCACGAAATGATTTCTCAT